>CALCSX010000292.1 GCA_937894165.1 uncultured Saprospiraceae bacterium
ATACAAAAAAGTCACAAACATTACAAAACAATCTTAAATCATAAAACTCTTTGAAACTTTCTGACCCGATATGATCAACGTTAGAATATTTTTTGTATAAATCTAAGCGACTTCGCGTGCAGCCTCCTAATACAACAAAGCAACTACTACCATAGTTATCATTTACTGTCCTTATATAAAATATTCTTAACCCATAAATCGCAAAATTTGAGTTTTTTTTCTGAATTGCTTAACAAAAATGATTTAACTAGACATGATGGTAGACCACTGTGGAAATATGCAATTTCTGAACAAGAATATATTGCATTAATTCAAAAAATTAAGTTTGAAAACTTGAACTCTATTGATCCTAGAGATGTAGCTTTATATTACGCTGAGTGGTGGAAAAGAGATTATAATGGTGGCAAACCTAATAAATATTTAATCTTTTCTAGTATTTATGAAAATGTCAGCTCAATTATGGATGATGATTCTTTTTTTAAAATGGCAAAGAAAGGAGCTTCAATTTTAGGTGTAAAATGGGTTTCAAAAGAAAATACATTGTACTTCAGGACATTACTGCTTCAAGGTGGTTTACCTTTAACGCACATCTCAAATAATCAAGGAAAATATCTAGACTTCCTTATGGCCGTTTTAGAAGAACAACCTGATACTATTGAAGATTTAATTTCCAAAACTCACATTATAAATATTCTCCCAGAATCAAGTCAAAATGATATAATTTATGAATGCTGCCTTGAAATTGTCAAATCATTATTAAATAAAGAAACTACCTATGATGATCTAATAAATTCAAATGAGTCATTTAAAAAAATAGTAGGTGAACTAAAGATTAGAGTTAATGACGTAATTAGAAATCAACGAAATTTAAAGCCACAAAATTATTGGTTGTTAACTACTGTAAATAGTATTCTTTCGATTAAATTGCGAATTGGATTAGCCGACACTTATAAGATAGAATCTCTTAGTTCTGTCCTTGGGTTTGATGCAGTTGAAAGAGAATATCAATTTTACCTAGATGACGACTTAATCTGTGTATTTAGAAGAATGCTCAATGGTAATTATAAAACAGATTGGTTCAGTGAGCGTGAAAAAAAATGGACCATTGATACTAATTTACCATTTAGTTATGTTTTGGTTAATGGTTATAAAATTGAGGTACACGATTTTATACAAAAGGTTCCAGATTTAAGCGAACCAGCGCTTTGGGCTAAATACAATGAAGTTGAATGGAGGTTAATAAAAGGAAATGGGACTTCAAACAAGGAAGCAGCAATCCTTTTCCCAAAAGGATGGATTTCAAATTTTCCTGCAAAAAAATTTAGTTTAGATGAATGTGAATTTTTCTTTTCGACCTTCGAAGGTGAAATTGAGCTATCAAATGAAGCAGTAAAAAGAATTTACCACAGTGGGGTAATATCTTTTGATTGGACTGTGGTAAGTCAAAAACCTGGGTGGATACTGACTTCAAATATGCCTGTTGTTCAAGGCAAACCAACTGTTTTAGTTTATGATGAAAATAATATAAAACTTTCTGAAAACAAGTTTACTGTTTCCATTAAACAACATAATTATTCTGATCAATGGAAAAATTTAAAGGATATTAAAGATATGCCTCTTGGTTGTATAGATCTTAAAATTGAGAAGGGAGAACTTACTTCATATGATGTGTTTTTTAATATTGGAAATCTTCATGTTTCATTTCATGACAAATCACTAAAGAAGGCTACTTTATTGATTAAGAATATGGATTTGTTTCAATTTACATTATATGAATCACCACTTCTAGAAATTGAAAAAAACGAAGTAGGTTTCAAACTTAAGGTCCAAATAGATAAAGCTATTATACCAAGAAGTATAATAGCATCGATTGGAATTGAAAATCAAAAAAAACTACAATGCAGTATTGTTGCACCTTTCGAAGGTCTACTTTTGATAGATAAAAATGGGCGTATAATAGATGAAGACAAACCAATGTCATTTAATGAGTTATATGGACTTAGAATTTTAAGTAATGAAAGTAATGAAACAATATTGACGATATCAAACAGGCTAAAAAACGAGATCAAAATATCCAAAATCATAAATAACGCCTCTCATCCGCTTATCTCGTATAAGGATGAAATCAAGCGATTGTATTTCTTAGCTGATATAATGAATTATGAAAATAGAGTATGCTTAGAATTTAAAGAAGGTAGTCATTCCAAGATATATGAATTTTCAGAGTTTAACCTTTTTTTAAATATTAAAGAACGGTTTGATAATAAATTAATGCTGTATCATCATATTGATGATATCGACCTCTTTGCTGTTCCTCTCAATTCCATTGAAAGCAATGACTTAATACCTTTACTTATGAATGAAGGCAAATACAGAATTCCAGAACATGCATCCACTAAACAATTTATCATAATATCTTCAAAGAAAGAAGGTAGTCAAATGATGCCTAGGTATGTTAATGTTGATCCTTATTACGAGGAAGGTGTAAAAGAATTACGAATTGATAACTATCATCGATTATTATTGGAAAATGATTTCAAGAATGATATCTGGTTAGAGGTATTAAATTATTGTAAAATTTGTATGGACTACCAAATTCCTTTTTCTACTTTCGACCATATAAGAGCGATTTCAAGATCGTCATTTGTAGCATCAAAAGCTTTTTTCTTACTGTGTTCTAATCAAAGTGATCCTAAAACATTCATATTAAGAAATATTCCTGAAATGGAAAATGATCTCGGATTTTGTTTTCATTGGATTAAAAAAGAAGATTGGAAACTTGCATATGATGAAATAGTGGAGCATTTTAATAATCAATATATTAATATTATTAATGATCTACTTCCATCATATTTCGAGTACAATAATATTCCGGAACTAACTAAATTTATAATGGGTACTCCAGTAGAAAATCAAGAATTGATTACAAATCGTGATTTAGTGGATTTGAGAGGCAAGCTTGGACAAAGAGTTCTGAATGAACTTCCTAAAAATGCCCCTAAAATTGTTGGTAAATACAAAATCCCAATTGAGGATCACAAACAAATAAGATTGGTTTTACAGTCTGTTATAGCTGTAGCTGAATCTATTAAAGATATCCAAAAAGATTACCCAATCTGGGGTGGAGATGATAAAAGAGAAATAATAAGAAGAAATATCCAATATAGTCAATACCTGAATCCCGAATTCTATAACAAAACATTATTATATGTTTTAAATAAAATCTGATATGAACTTCAAAGAATTTTATCAAAAAACTGAAAAAAGACTAACAGATGCAATATTATCACTATGGGCAACCGGTGACAAAGAAATGCAGGACTATTTTAAGTTTTTACTCAAAAAAGATCCTGTTTTAGCTGAAACTGTTTTTCAGGCAACCTTCCCTTGGGAGCCCGCTTCAATAACTTTTGATAAAACAAATAATACTTTTAAACCAGAATTCGTTGATGCACTTGATAAAATAGTTGATAAAGAATTTCAATTTCCTAAAAACAGGTATCCATATAAACATCAATTAAAGAGTTGGAAGGTACTAATTAATGATAGAAAATCTATAGCAGTTACAACTGGGACAGGATCAGGTAAAACAGAATGTTTTATGCTACCTGTATTACATGATATTTATGAAAACTGCAGAAATCAAGAGGGAGTAAATGCTATATTTCTATATCCTTTGAACGCATTGATTGCTAGCCAAAGAAAAAGGATGCATGCTTGGTGTACAGCCTTAAGTGGTATTAGGTATGCATTATTAACAGGTGACACGGAAAATAAAGTTAATTTTAATGATTCAGAGGGTGCCTTTCCTCAATTAATTTCTAGGGAGCAAATTAGAAATTCCCCACCCCAAATACTGTTTACTAACCCAACAATGCTTGAGTATATGTTAGTTAGAAATGCAGATGTACCGATAATTGAAAAATCAAAAGGCAAACTTAGATGGATACTTCTTGATGAGGCGCATACACTTTCCGGTTCTTCTGCCGCAGAAATGGCACTACTTATCCGTCGGGTCATTGCAGCTTTTGAAGTGGATATAAAAGATCTAAGATTCGCAATAACTTCGGCAACAGTGGGCGATGGTGACGAAGAAAAATTAAAAAGGTTTATGTCCAATTTATGTGGAATAAATACAAAAAATATCGAAGTTATTCATGGTGTAAGAATCAACAACCAAATTAAAGATAAAGAAATTCCCAGCCTATCTCCAAACCTAAGTGCCAACAAAGTCATAAAAATTAGAAGTAAATTCTTAAAATCTAAGGGACTATCTCAGAAAGAAATTGGAGAAGTTTTAGACATCACTGACACTCTGAAACAATTGGAAGTTATTGATATACTTGCCGACCAAAAAATTAATGGACATAACCTTTTACCAGTGCGTGGTCACTTTTTTGTAAGAGGTATAGGTGGTGTCTATGTATGTACAAATCCAAAATGTGAAATTCACGGCACTAATAAACCAGAAAAAGCTCAAGGTACAATGTACACAATAGCAGATAAAAAATGCTCCTGTGGTCATCCCTTGTTGGAATTGATTGCATGCAGAACTTGTGGCAACATGATGTTAGAAGGCGAAACCTATATTTCTGGTAACAATAAAAAAGTAAAACAAATAGCAAGCGAAGGATATGAAGCTTTTCAAATAGAAAACGATAATGAAGAACAATCTGACGAGAAAAATATTAACCACCTTAAAAAAAACTTAGTTCGATTTGTGAAGAACAATGGAAATTCAAGATTTATGAATGAAAAACTTGTTCTTCAAAGTATTTCTACAGAAAATGAAATAGTTTTTGGAGATAATTATTTTGTAGAAGAAAACAATCGATGCCCCTATTGCAATAGCACTAACGAAAATCCAATTCATTTTAGAATTTCATCGGCATTCACTAATAGAATTTTATCCGACATAATATTAGACCAAACTCAGGATGCAGAAAATATTACTACAAAATCACTCAATAGGGGAAAAAAATATATTTCATTTACAGATAGCAGGCAAGGTACTGCTAAAATAGCCGCATTAATAAACATCGATAGTGAAAGCAATTGGTTTAGGTACCAGACATATCATTATTTGCTTGATAAATATAAATCTAATCAAAGTATTGCTGATATTGAGGAACTACATCAAAAACGGACTTACTTTTCTGAGCAATTAAAAACTGCCCCTGTATTTGCGAAAAAAGATATAGAAGATAGAATTATTGACATTAATAACCAAATCGAAGGTTCTGATAAAAACAATTTATCATCAAGTCGGACTAAATGGAATGAAATAGTAAACTTCATTAAAGAAAAAAATGAGTTTAGAACTCTGTTTTTAAAAGTTGGAAGAGGTCAAAACTTAGTTCAGCAAAATGAAATCTACGCAAATTCCTTACTCTATGACCAATTTTCTCGAAGAATTCCAAGGGAAAGATCAATGGAAAATTTAGGACTTATTAATCTTGTCTATCCCTTTTTAGATAATGTTTCATACCCTGATATTGCAGACCGGCTTAACATAAAAGAGGATGAATGGAAAGATTTAGTAAAAATTTCACTTGATTATGTCATTCGTTATGGATTCCACTTCTCATTCCAGGATACATTAAGAACCTTTTCTACTAAATTCTATCGACCACAGCTCATTTATCCTCAAAATTCAGATGAGATAAACGCTAAAGAGTGGCCACAATTTAATCCAAAATCCTCAACGCAATCACGGTTAGTTTTATTGATTTGTGCGGGTCTAGGTTGGCATAACCAAAATGATATTGACAGGGAAAGTGAATGCATGATAAACGACTTATTAACTGAAATTTGGAAAGTTCTGAAAACTGTTTTAACTAGAGATGAAAATGGATTCAAACTGAACTTTTTTGAAAAAACCAATTTAGAATTGGCAGGTATTGAATATCTCTGCCCTGTTACTAATCGCCTCATAGACAAACATTTTAGAGGTTATTCACCTTGGATAAAAGGAAACCTTAATTCTGAAAACATACGTAATTTTTATCTTAACTTAAAAAATAATTATCATTTCAATCAGTTTGATTATCCATTTCATTTAAATGATAGTAATGATAAAATTGATCAGTTAACAGTTCAAACGTGGTTAGAAAATAATAGTATTGAAGCAAGACAGAAAGGTATTTGGAACGATCTACATGAAAGAATTTTCAATTTCAACAATCTTTATCTGGCCGGAGAGCATTCTGCACAACAAAACAAAAAAAGACTTGAAGAGTTAGAAGCCCAATTTGAAAATGGAGAAATAAATATTTTGAGTTGTTCCACAACAATGGAAATGGGTGTAGATATCGGTGGCATTTCTGCTGTAGTAATGAGTAATGTCCCCCCTATGCCGGCTAACTATTTGCAAAGAACAGGCCGCGCAGGCCGCCGTTCTGAAAACAAATCATTGGCCTTAACTTTTTGTGCCCCAAATCCAATTGGACTTAGAACAATGAAAAATCCAATGTGGGCTTTAGAACATAAAATTGCCTCACCAGTATTGATCTTTGATAGTATTACAATCGTTAAAAGACATCTCAACTCACTATTGTTTGGAATTTTTATAAGACAAAAAGAAAATGATTCAAAGGGTTTAAATGTAAAAGAAAATATTCAAGGTTTCTTTTTAAGAGATAATAATACAATTGCCGAGAATTTCCTTGCGTGGTTGGATAATATTGATGTTTCTAAACTTAAGAATGTTTTAAACCAAATTACTAGAGAAACTCCTTTAGCTAAAACAAATAAAGATCAACTTGTCTTTATGGTAAACGATAATTTTAAAAAAGTTGTCAAAAATATAAAAGCTCAAAATAAAGCTTTAGAAAAAAAACTAGTAGATCTGGAAACTGAATTTGGAGAAAACAGCCCTGCCTATAAAGCGGTGGTATATCGAAAACATCAGTTTTTAAATAAATTTGTTCTCAACTATTTAGCAGAGGTTGGTTTTTTACCAAATTCTGGGCTACCAACTGGTATTATTGAATTTGAAAAATTCACTATTTCAGATTTACTTAAAAACAAAAACAGTTCACATACAAAAGACAATCCAAGCTACACTATTTCAAGAGCTTTAACCGAATTTGCACCAGGCAATAACATTCTAATTGATGGTATAAACTTTAAATCGTCAGGTATTATATTAAACAGCACTTGGGGTCAAATGATGGAAAGAACTGCAATACAGGGATGTAAAAATTGCGGATTTCAAAGAACTATACCTCTAAACAGTGACACAGTTCAAAACAAATGCCCCAATTGTGAAGCCCAAAATATATTCACAGGTATTGAATTAGACAACAATAAAGGTTCATTTACTGAAGTAATTGAACCGGCTGGTTTTGCTGTGGATTTATTTGCTGATACGACTAGAGTAATATCGGAAAAATCGAAACCTCAATACCTGGAGCCGCTTTTACTCAACTTGAAACCTTGGAAATCAGAACAAATTAATGCTATGGACTTTAGAGTTAATAACGATGATAATACTGAAATTCTGTTTTACAATAAAGGCGAAGGCGATGGTTACTCTTTATGTTTAGACTGCGGAAGAGTTGAATCAAATAATGATCAATTAAAACCCCATCGTAGGCTACGTGGTGGTAAAGATAATAATGGCGAATCACATTGTTCTGCAAAAAACATTAAAGATAACATCATTCTTGGCTCAAAATTTAAAACTGATTTTACTGAAGTACGTTTTCAAACATCAGAAGGATCCTTGGTGAATGATAAAACTCTGGTTTATTCTTTAGGAGTCATCTTGACCAAAACACTTGCAGAATATTTAGCCATTGACGAGGGAGAACTTGGTTTCGGAATTAAAAAATATAAAGGCTATCAAACGGTTTTTATCTATGATACAGCTAAAGGGGGCGCAGGATATGCATCACAATTTTCCTTTTATAGTGATGAAATAGTGAAAACTGCCTTTCAAATTCTTAAAAATTGTGACTGCCAAACAGCCTGTACAAAATGTTTAATTGATAGAAGCACACAATGGCACATTCAAAACCTCGATAGACAAATAGCACTAAATTGGCTCGTTTATGCCCTGAATATTGCTGTGCCTGCAGAATTGCAGGCTCCAAAAATTAAAATAGTTAACTTTTTTGGAAATCTTCGAAATCAAATTAAAAGTTTACATTATCACTATGGTATTAAACAATTATTTTTACACATAAATAGCAATATCCATAATTGGAATTTAGATGAGATTCAGTGGCTGGAAACATTAAAGAGGGATGGTATTGATATAAATATTATTATCGAAGGTGATATTTCATATTCTAGTAATAATGATAAATTTACAATACATTTGCTTTCCAAGTCTTTTCACCTAAGTAGTGGTGTAAAAACTAAAATACTTAATTATCCAGTTCACTTAAGTGTTTCATTACACGACAATCATAATTTTAGTTATATTAGCAAAAATGAATACTGCTATCTTGACGGTCAATGGCAAGAACTAAATGAAGCAAACACATACAAAGTTGTAGATTCAAGTATCCCAGATTATGAATCGTTTATTCTCCCTAATTTTCAAAATTGTAATTTATTCGAATCTCGTTTGAGTAGCATTCCTTATGGAACTAAATCTAATGAATTAGCAGGATTAGTTTTAAATAACGTAAATAACTCACAAGGTTTAATTGATAGTTTGAATGGAAATACATTTGAAATATCATATTTTGATAAATACAATCAATCTAAGTTTTCATTACTTATGTTGCTTCAATTTTTAAATCAATTTAAAACTATTTGTTGTTTTCATATTAAAACATTTAAAGTATATCTTTCAAGAAAGGATTTTAGAAATTATGATAATCCTTTTTATATTATTCATAATTATATTAGCATTGATGATTATAAGTGCGATTTGGAGGATTTAGAACGCAATTTTAATTTTAAAGTGCAGATAGAGGAAGTTTCCACTTTGCCCCATTATAGGTATTTTGAATTAAAATCTAACAATATTACCATAAATATTCGAATTGATGGTGGTATTGCACATGGTCTAAAGCCAATCGATTATTTAGAAAGTAAAAAATTACTATCCACTAACAATTATATATTTGAAATAAGAAAGGATGTGTATTATGATTTAATTTACAATTTCAACATTGAATCCTAATCTAATTAAGTTGATTTTTATTGACAGATTTAAAAGATTCAGTTTCTTAAAATGATTTTTATTAATATTACATTTAGAGACTTTGGAGATGGAGAAGTTGCAGTGTGAAAGGTAACCACGAAAGATCCATGATTAAATATAAAATCAGGAGGCAATTGTGAAACTTTTCAGTTAAGTTGGATAACAAATTTCATTTTCGATTGAATCATTTTGTTATTTCATAACTTTTTGGTCTTTGTTGGTTGTAATCAACCCTGATAAAGATACAAATTTTGAATTGGAGCGAAGCGGAAATCATGAACACCAAAATCCACTACTAAGTCGTGAATAAAGCAATTCACAACGAGGAACTTGGAGTTAAATACATGAAGCTGCAATTTTCACTCTACTCAGAGATTGATCGTTAGTTTACGTTGTTAGGGATGATTAACTGATTTTCTCTGTTTTTTAGTCAAAATAACTACCTTAGTAGTTTAGATACATATGGTATTTGTCCAACTGAAAAATTATTTTGATAATGAAAAGCATCCTCATTCTAACTTTCCTCCTCATTAGCCAATTGGTAGTTGCTCAAGATATTGACAAAACTAAACTGGATGCCTATTTTGAAGCACTTGAGACCAATAATAGGTTTATGGGAAGTGTGGCAGTGGCCAAAGATGGTGAAATAATATATACTAAATCCATTGGCTTCGCAGACATAGATATTGATATCAAAGCGGACGAAAATTCAAAATATAGGATTGGTTCTATTTCTAAGACCTTTACCGCCGCCATGATATTCTTGGCAATTGAAAAAGGAAAACTGGACTTGAATCAGACCATCGACACTTATTTTCCCAATATCAAGAATGCTAATAAAATAACTATTTCTCATCTTTTGAACCATAGAAGTGGAATTCACAGTTTCACTAACGATGACGATTATTTGACTTGGAATACCGTTGCTAAAACAAAAGACCAAATGCTTACTATCATTCAAAATGCCGGGTCTGACTTCAAACCTGATAGTAATGCGGAGTATAGTAATTCCAATTATTTATTGCTCACCTATATTCTAGAGGAGACTTTCGAGAAACCTTATAAAGACTTATTAAATGAGTATATAGTAAGTCCTATTGGCCTCGCAAATACGCGCCTCGGTGAAAAAATTAACCCAATGAACAATGAATGCCTTTCCTACCGCTATATGTATGATTGGGTCATTGAACCGGAGACTGATATATCTATCCCAATGGGCGCAGGTGGAATAATATCGACACCAAGTGATTTGATAAAATTCAGTGAAGCTTTATTTAACGGCAAATTGCTTAAGAAAGAAAGTCTGGAACTGATGAAAAAAATGAAAGATGGTTATGGGATGGGATTGTTCCCTATGCCTTTTAACGACAAGAAGGGATATGGTCATACAGGTGGAATCGACGGATTTGCCTCCATATTTTGTCATTTCTCAGAGGATAATATCTCGTATGCACTGATTTCAAATGGAAATAATTTCAATATGAATGATATATCTCTTGCCGTGCTAAGTGCCGTTTATGGAATGCCTTTCAAAATCCCGGAATTCAAAACCTATGACGTGAGTGCTGAGGATCTTAACCCATATTTAGGTATTTATTCATCTGATGCGCTACCTTTGAAAATCACCATTTCAAAAGATAAAAACACCTTGATAGCTCAAGCAACCGGTCAATCATCTTTTCCTCTTGTCGCTACCGAAAAGAATGTGTTCGAGTTCAATCAAGCTGGGGTTGTTTTGGAATTTAATCCTGATGAGCAAACTATGTTGTTAAAGCAAGGAGGAGGTGAATTCAAGTTTACTAAAGATTAAAAATTTTCCTCTCAGCAATTTGTATAAAATATGATAAAAGCGCACCTTCAATCCTTTAATGTCTTATCTGAAAAAGAAATAGAAGAATTCATCACAAAGGCAAGTAAGAAACAATTGAAAAAGAATGAATTTTTCATAAGTGAAGGTGATTTATGCAAAGAAGTAGCATTTATTAGAAAAGGTATTCTTCGCTCCTATTATATTTCAGATGCGGGTGAAGAAATTACATACTGCATCACTTTCCCTAATCAATTGATGACAGCTTATTCCGCATTTATAACCGGAGAGAAGTCAGCAGAGAATATGCAAGCGATTACACCGGTAGAATTATTGATCATTTCTAAAAGTAATATTCAAGAGATGGCGGAAAATAGTCCGAATTGGATGAAGTTCTTGAAAATTATTGCCGAACAACAGTATGTTGAACTAGAAAAGCGTGTATTTCAATTTCAAAAAAATAAAGCAGTACAACGATACATTGATCTCATAAACAATCATCCTGAGTATGTCCAGAATATTCCGGTACAATATTTAGCTTCCTATCTGGGCATCTCACACAGACATCTTAGCAGAATTCGTAGGGAAATTTCTTTTCAGACAAATGTCCTAAAATAAGAATTCCGTGCTCTCTACTTTTGTATTAATTTAATTAAACAAAGTACCAATGAGCAAAAAAATATTAATAATTAATGGACATCCCAACAAGGAGTCCTTTAACTTTGGCTTGGCTGAGGCCTATAAAAAAGGAGCAGAAAAAGCGGGCGCAGAAATTAAAGAAATTGTTATCGCTGAGCTGCAATTTAACCCAAATCTACAATTTGGTTATCAGAAAAGGATGGAACTTGAACCGGATTTAATAGACGCCTGGGAAAAAATCAAGTGGGCGGAACATTTAGTGTGGATTCATCCTGTGTGGTGGGGTGGGCTACCCGCGATAAGCAAGGGATTTATTGACCGTCTTTTTTTGCCCGGCATGGCATTTCGTTACAGAGAGAATTCTGTTTGGTGGGATAAACTATTAAAGGGAAAGACTGCCCGTATTCTCACTACACTCGACCAACCCGGCTGGTACTATTGGTTGGCTTTCGGACGCCCAAGTGTCAATCAGCTAAAAAAATCTACTTTAGAATTTTGTGGGATTAAGCCTGTTAAAGTGACTTACTTCGGCATCATTAAAACATCTGATCAATCAAGTAGAAGCAAGTGGTTGGCGCAAGCAGAGGCTTTGGGACAGCAAATGAAATAGAAGCCCAATCCTATTTCATAAAATTCACCAATCAACATTTTTTTATGCCCCGGGTTTATATTATCATTACATCTAATTTTAAAGTATGAAAATAGCCCTCGCTCAGCTCAACTACCACGTCGGAAACTTCTCAGGAAATATAGAAAAAATAAAATCCGCTACCCGTTCAGCCATCGATCAAGGTGCGGATATCGTTTGCTTTGCCGAGCTGGCCATCAGCGGTTATCCTCCGCGCGATTTCCTCGACTTCTCCGATTTTATATACAAATGTGAGGAGGCAGTGTTGTCATTGAGTGATTTATCGCAACAGATAACCATTATTCTCGGCGCTCCTGTAAAAAATCCCGTCGTTGAGGGCAAGGATCTTTTCAACGCCGGAATTGTGCTTCAGGATGGTAAAATTATCCATACCACTCACAAAGCCCTGCTGCCTACTTATGATATTTTTGACGAATATCGCTACTTCGAACCCGGTTCTGAATTCTCGGTTTTCGAATGCAAAGGCAAACGGATAGCACTGACAGTCTGCGAAGATATCTGGAATATCGGTAACGAAAATCCGCTTTACACCATCTGTCCCATGGATGAATTGACGAAGCAGAACCCGGATTTCATGATCAACTTGTCAGCTTCTCCTTTCAATTATACTCATGCTGAAGAAAGAATTCGTATCGCTAAAGAAAATGTAAAAAAGTACGGCATTCCCCTCTTTTATGTAAATCATGTAGGCGCCCAAACGGAGATTATTTTCGATGGAGGATCCCTTGTACTTAGCCCTGACCAATCCGTTTTTAGAGAAATGCCTTATTGGAAAGAAACTGTAGAAGTGTTTGATCTCGAGGAGGTAATGCATAATAAAAGTAATAATGTACAGCCAAAAGAAGAAACCGCCCTTATTCACGATGCACTCATAGAAGGTCTCCGCAATTATTTTGGTAAGTTAGGCTTTAGCAAGGCAATAATGGGCCTCAGCGGAGGAATTGACTCAGCTTTGACTTGTGCCTTAACTGTTCGTGCATTAGGAGCTGAAAATGTTCATGGAATAATGATGCCTTCTGAATTTTCAAGCGATCACTCGATCAATGATGCTGTCCAGCTCGCTAAAAATCTGGGGATCTCCTATGATATTATCCCCATTGCACCACTTTACAAGCAGTATTTGGAGACACTTCAACCTCATTTTGAAGGCACTACATTCAATGTAGCTGAGGAAAATCTTCAAGCAAGAATTAGAGGTATGCTGCTCATGGCCTTTTCAAACAAATTTGGTCATATTTTACTCAACACCACCAACAAAAGTGAAATGGCGGTGGGCTATGGAACGCTCTACGGTGATCTTTGTGGAGGTCTGAGTGTTATCGGGGACGTCTACAAAATGCAAGTTTACGCACTCTCTCAATATGTCAATAAGGAGCGTGAAATTATTCCTGTAAATACCATCACGAAACCGCCGAGCGCTGAGCTTAGACCTGATCAAAAAGACAGCGACTCACTTCCCGAATATGAAATTTTGGACAAAATACTTTTCCAATATATAGAGCGAGTCAAAGGACCAGAGGAAATCATTCGAATGGGATTCGATAGAGACCTCGTCAATCGTATCCTTAGGCTAGTCAATATCAGTGAATTTAAACGGTATCAGACAGCTCCGGTACTGAGAGTATCTCCAAAAGCCTTCGGAATGGGTCGTAGAATGCCCATTGTTGCCAAATATTTGGCCTAATCCCGACAGCTCGTAATTCGTAATTTTTAATTCGAAATTGAATATCGTATTTCGTAATTTTTCATTCGTAATTGATTGAAAACTAGCCTTTTTTCAAAAAAATAAAAAATAGTCAACTTTTTTTTATGGAATTTTCAACTTTTTGCGTCTTATTATAAAAGAAGAATGTGAAAACGTTTAAAATTCAAGACAAGCCCGGTTTTCCTATATTCCTGATCTTTGCATTAGGATTATATATCGCATTCGAAAGCCATCCCGTTTTCAACTTCTTCCTTTTGATCATACCGGTTCTCTGTTTGACATTTCTATTTTATGCGGCATTAACTAAAATGAAAGTTTCAGCCGGCTTGTTCTTCATTATTTTCTGTATAAGCATTCTGACTTTGGGAATCAACAAGGGGATTTCTCATTTGCCTGATCGACAAGCAATTAATGAATTGTCAGGATCATCTTCCGCACTGTCTCTAGAGTTTAGTGTAATTGAAACCCTAAAATCTTCCGAACGTTGGAATAAATTTATCGCCCAACCATTAGATTTAGATCCATTTAATTCTCTGTGGTTGATTTATTACCCCAGAGAAATGGATTCGGTGACTATTCTGGCAGGCGATAAATTATTGATTTCAGCGCAACCTATAGTTCACTCTCCCAACCCTAACCCATTGCTCTTCGATTACAATGATTACCTGATGAAAAAAGGTGTTTATATTACCTGCTTTGTCAAGAATCCTGAAGATATTGTACATATTCCTTCTTCTGAGTTTAGTATTTCAGGCTTTTTCAACCGTTTTCGTGATCAAATGGAATCTCTGATCGATTCTCATTACCAAAATCCCCGCCATGCAGCCTTCCAAAAAGCTATTCTACTGGGAGTGAGCGATGAACTGGATGATGAATTAATGCTGGAATTTAGAAAAAGCGGGGCAATCCATGTTTTGGCTATTTCCGGATTGCATGTGGGAATTGTGGCGGGAATCTTACTCTTTCTAATCAATTTAATAGTAGGAAAATCGCGCAAATGGTTGAGGTTGGCTCTTTTATTTGCCGGAATTTGGTCTTTTGTTTTGATCGCTGGGATGAGGCCATCAGTTTTTCGAGCGGGCTTGATGTTTTCAGTCTACTTTTTTGGAATAGTCATAGATCGGAAAATTAAAGCCCACCAAGCATTGGGTCTGGCCGGTTTAATTATTTTACTCCATGATCCAAAATGCATATACAATCTAGGTTTTCAACTTTCCTTCGCTGCAGTTTTTGGAATTGTTACTTTTTATCCCTACTTAAAAGCCATATTTCCTTTCAATAATAAAGTGATTAGATTTCTATGGGATGGATTGGCTGTCGCGCTAGCCGCTCAAATTGCAACCCTACCTATTCTACTCTACAGTTTCAAAGAAATTTCGATGGTCTTTTGGCTCAGCGGGATTATAGTCGTCCCGGTGATGAGTGTATTATTGCCACTTTCATTATTGCAGATGATTTTAATTCCATTTTCTGCGCTCTTATCAACATGGACAGGGAAGGCTGTCGGCTGGGTGATGGATTTTATGATTGGGTTGAACCAAATTATTTCCAATCTGGATTTTGCTTTTATAAAATCTTTGCCTTTTGACGGGATAATGATGGTATTGTCGATTCTAATAATAGTCTTCTTGGCTTTTCATATGGAAGCCGGAACAAACAAATTTGCCATAGCTGCGACTGCTTGCCTTGTATTTTTATTTGTGTATAATTTTTATGGACTAATTTCTTGTCGAACCCAAAATCGAATTATTCAATATGCAGATTCGAAAAATATCACTTTTCAACTATTAACCGGAAATCGAGCCTGCAATTTTTTTACAGCTCCACCTGATTATAATCTTACTAGTGCATTTAAATTCAACGCCATCCATTACAGGATTTCCAATTCATCTGATACTATAGATCTGGCTGATAAAGCAATATTTCCTGTGAAAATTGGGGAATTTTTATGGCTTTCTGATTCGACTGAAATACCGGGAATTGATCAAAGTGAAGATTTTAGAGCAATTTTTCTTCACAAAGATATTCTACAAGTAAAACCCGAAAATTTGAACCCAATTTCTACCGAAGAACTAGTTTTTCCTGCGGGTTTGCCCAGTGAAACGATTGGAGTTTGGAAGAAGTACGGAGTCGAGCGGAATCTAAAATTATTATTTCAGGATGAAACCGGACAGGTAGTCTATAATTTTTAAACTAATATCATGAATAAATCGAAAAATGTAACCATAGTGATATCAGCCAAAGAATTAAGAGGAATTACATTGTTTCTTCTGCTTCTGGTTTTAGTTATTGTATTCCCTATATTTCTCAATTTGAAATCTGAGGATAAAACTCCCACTGTTGAATTTTTAGGTAAAAATTCTCAAATGGCTTCAAATACTAATCTTTCGCAAAGTAATGCCTTAGAACTCGAAAACATTGATTTACCAATTTCCATTAATTCTGCTACTATCGAAGAGTTGGAAAGTATTGGAATCCCTGCGAAAACAGCGTCCACTTTAATAAAATTTCGCGATAGCGGGAAAACCTTTGCCAACGCAGCAGATTTGGAGAAAGTATACGGGATGAACAAGGACTTAATCGAAAAAATAAAACAATATATAAGTTTTGATGCAGAGACTTCTTATACCTCTCGCTCAGTTGCTTTCGAATATCAACCTAGGAAGGAATATCAGTATAATTCCTATTATCAATCCTCTGAAAGAAATTATAAAGAATCATCTTCTGATTTTTCAAAAACTAAGACAGTCTCTCAAAATTTAAAACCGGTATCTTATGATTCACAAGAAGAAATTGAATGGATTAACGCCGGAATGTCCAAACGGATGGCAGCTACGACGGTAAAATTTCTTTCTAAAGGTGGAAGTTTCAATAAACCGGAGGACCTTTTAAAGATTTATGGAATGGATTCTAGCATGTACGAAATGATAAAGCCACAAGTTCAATTTCCTTCCTCTGTAAATTCCGGAACCGATGAAATAGATATGCCCAGTGCAGAAAAACTGACTTCAGAACCTCATGTTATTCAAAATGTTGCGTTGAATTCATCTGCAGTTCAAGATTGGATACAATTGCCCGGAGTAGGCTCATCTTACGCCTATCGAATAGTGAATTTTCGTGAGAAATTAGGCGGTTTTCATAGCATTGAACAGATCAATGAGGTCTATGGACTTCCGGATTCACTGTTAGGAAAGATCCGCGAGTACCTGATAGCAGATGATTTTCAACCATCTATAAAAATAAATACCTTTTCAAAAGAAGAGTTGGCAGCACATCCTTTTATGGACTTCAAAACTGCCGGACTCATTGTTACTTTCAGAAAACAGCACGGCCGATTCAATGACTTTAGGGATCTACAGAAGATGTTCGGCATCGACAAGAAGACACTGGACAAACTGCAAGCCTATATTATTTATGATTAGTATTTGAAAATCCTTATTTCTTTTTCTTGTCGGGCGCCGAGTACTTCTGCACAAAAGCTGACATTTCGTCCACCATATCAGGTGAACCAATGACAATTGAAGCTTTCTGATGTAATTCGTTGGCTTCAATATCCATAATTCTATCAATTTTAGTAGTAATTGCCTTTCCGCCCGCTTGCTCGACAATAAATGCCATCGGATTGCACTCATACAATAATCGCAACTTACCCAAAGGATATTTTCTAGTCTCAGGATATAGGAAGATTCCACCGGTAAATAAAATCCTGTGAATATCCGATACCATAGCTCCCATATATCTCAAACCTAAGTTCATTTCAGAACAATGATCAATATATCGTCTCATTTCCAAATCAAACTTCAAATAATAACCCTGATTTATAGAATAAATATTTCCGGTTTTTGGTATTTTAATATCAGGATGGGACAAGCAAAATTCACCTATCGTTGGGTCCAAAGTGAATGCATTCACACCGCGACCAGTCGTATAAACTAATAAGGTAGAGGTGCCGTAAAGCACATATCCCGCAGCTACCTGATCAACTCCTTTCTGCAAGAAATCTTCAAGATTTACAGGTCCATCTATAGGAGATTTCCTTCTGTAAATGGCAAAAATAGTGCCCACAGATACGTTAACATCAATATTTGCTGAACCATCTAATGGATCAAAAAGAACTACATATTTGCCATTCACACCGTGAACCGGATCGAAGGGTATGAAATCATCATTTTCCTCACTCGCAACACCTGCGCATTCGCCACTATTCTTCAAACACTCAATCAGCTTCTCGTTAGCATATAAATCCAACTTCTGAACAGTATCTCCCGACGCATTGGCTGATCCCGCTACACCAAGAATATTTACCAAGCCTGCTTTGTTAACCTCACGATTCACAATTTTAGCCGCCACTCCAATATCTCTCAATAGACCTGTTAGCTCGCCTGTTGCGAATTCAAAATCCATTTGTCTCTTAATAATAAATTCGTCGAGTGTGATTATCTTGTTCATCTGTTGAAATTGTTTTTCTTGCGTATTTTGAATTTGGATTGAAAAATTCTAATTCTTTCCGGCTCTAAGATAGCATCTTAAAATGTAATCTAATTTATTTCGCTTGGATCAATTAGATAATAATTTGGCAAAGATCGTTAATATTGCCTATTTATACCAATATCGTACCAAATTAAATTCCGAAATAAAATAATCCCAGCTTCAATTATAATTTTAATAGATATGCTTTCTATTTTGAAACATTCGAGTCTGCTTGGCGTTTTATCTCATTATTAATCATGTTAGCAAGGTGAAGTATCTCAAATATCTCAATAAATATTTCTTTAAGTACAAATATCTTCTCCTTTTTGGACTGATCTTCGTAATTCTATCTAATTTTTTCAGAGTACTTCAACCAAGATGGATTAGGGATGCAATGGATCTGGTCATAGCCAATCTCGAAACCTATCAGATGCTTAAAAATTACGAGGTTCGCTCGGAGTTGTACGACGCATTATCTGTCCAAGTGCTTTACTTTGGCCTGGCTGTTTTGATAGCCGCATTGTTAATGGGTATTTTTATGTACTATATGAGGCAGACCATTATTGTGATGTCTCGGCTTATCGAATACGATATGAGAAAGGAGATTTTTGCCCATTATGAGAAATTGGATCAAGGCTTCTACAGAAGGAATTCTACCGGTGACATGATGGCAAGAATTACAGAGGATGTTTCTAAAGTTCGAATGTACTTAGGTCCGGGAATTCTATATGCCATCAATTTGATTTTTCTTTTTGTATTTGTTATTTGGTCAATGTTAAGTGTCAATGTGACTTTGACATTATATAGCTTGCTGCCCCTTCCTCTGCTTTCAATAGCCATTTATTTTGTGTCCATGATCATTAATAAAAGGAGTGAGAGAATTCAGCATCAACTTTCCTTCCTCAATACAATTGCTCAGGAAGTTTATTCCGGCATTAGGGTGGTAAAATCCTATGTTCAGGAGAAAAATATGACCAAATGGTTCGCCACTGAAAGTGACAACTATTTAAAAAAGTCTATGGCTTTGATAAAGGTGGAATCATTGTTCTTCCCGGTGATGCTTCTCATTATTGGGGCTTCCACAATTATAACTATTTTTATCGGAGGGATTCAAGTCTCTCGTGGTCAAATCACCCCCGGTAATATAGCCGAATTCGTTATTTATGTCAACATGCTTACCTGGCCTGTTACTTCAATCGGTTGGGTGGCTTCATTGATACAACGTGCAGCGGCCTCTCAGCAAAGGATTTTAGAATTTCTCCACGAAGAGCCAAAAATTACAAATTCCGGTAGCTATAAGCCGGAAGAGTTCGGTGACATTGAGTTTAGAAATGTGACATTCGTCTATCCGGATACCGGGATAACAGCCTTGAAAAATGTTAGTTTGACCATCAAACAAGGGGAGAAGGTGATGATTCTAGGCCGTACAGGCTCAGGAAAGACTACAATTATTGATTTAATGACCCGACTTTTCGACCCTTCAGAAGGTGAGATATTGGTGGGTGGACGAAATCTTAAAGAATATGATTTGGAATATTTAAGAGACAAAATGGGCTATGTGCCACAAGATGTCTTTCTTTTCTCCGATTCCATTGCCAATAATGTTGCCTTCGGAAATATAGAATTATCTCAGGATTTGATTGAAGTCCAAACGAGAAATGCCTCCGTTTACGAGGATATCATTAAACTGCCCAATAAATTCGAGACAATGATAGGGGAGCGGGGAGTTTCACTTTCAGGCGGACAAAAGCAGCGATTATCCATAGCCCGTGCTTTTGCTAAAGATCCTGAAATACTACTTCTTGATGATAGCCTTTCAGCAGTGGATACGAATACTGAACAAAATGTCCTGGAATATTTTGAAAAAGCTTTCTCAGGTAAGACTGTGATCGTCGTTACACATAGGATTTATAATCTTTTGGAATTCGATAAAATAATCGTGCTTGAGAAAGGAGAGGTGGTCGAAATGGGTACACATAAAGACCTGATTAATGATCCCAAATACTACTCAAAGGTATTTAATCAGCAAAAAATTGAGGATAGCGGAATAAAATCTTCTATTTAATTACCTAAGTATGACTTCAATTTCTAAATTTGTAGTCAGTATATTCAATTTAAATTAAAATAAACAACGAGGCGTGGACAACGGAAGCAACAACAAGAAATTCGAAAGCGTTTTTTCCAATAAGGTAAAAGCTGGGAAAAGAAGAACTTACTTCTTTGACGTGAAACAAACTAAAGGTGAGGATTATTATGTGACTCTTACTGAAAGTACAAGAAGATTTGAAGGAGATGGCTATGAAAGACATAAAATATTCTTGTACAAAGAAGATTTTAATCGCTTCCTCGAAGGTCTTCAAGAGACAATTGATCATGTAAAAAATGATCTTATGCCGGATTATGATTACAACGAATTCGCTGATAGATATGAAAACGATGACTATGAAGAAGGTCAGAAACAATCTTCTTCGAATGGTTTGGATGAAGATATTTCATGGTAAAATGATAAAAGGTTGCAGCGATGCAACTTTTTTTTTAGCAATTACTCCCCTTAGAGCTTATCTTTCCCTCGATTATTGCTCTACAACATTACTCTAAATAGACAACCGTTTAGCGCTAATTATATTTTGTTAATTCCCCAGCAATAGATTTAGGAAGTAAAACCCCGCATGAGCAATATGGAGGGCAGTCTGAAAGACTGGTGCCGTCGGAGGCACGAAGACGGTACGAAACCCCGTAATTCTGCGACCCCGATTTAGACTTTTTACAAAAAGTTTTAATTCTGTCTTTTATTTACATTGGTTGTTTAAACAAATGAAATAGAGGGGGCATGCCCAAAGAAAAAACATTATAATTTACGTTAATGCAGCTATTTTCTTAAACATAATAAAGAGAAAAAACCTTTCCCAATAGTTTGGCAGTATTTAAAGGATATGGATAAGGAAATAAGAAGGCTGGAATTAATAAGGAGGTTGAAGAAAAAGAGCCTAAGCCTTGAAGATTATATTTCGGGGATAAAATCCGGCAATGTGATAATTCTTTCAAAAGCAATAACCTTATTAGAAAGTAAGAGACCGGAGGATCAGGATCTGGCGGAGGAATTGCTGCGATGTCTGCCTACTATTAATCTACAATCCAAGAGAATTGGCATATCAGGTGCACCCGGGGCGGGTAAAAGTAGTATAATCGAAAAACTGGGACTTCATTACCATTCAAAAGAGAAGAAAATAGCTATTCTGACCATAGATCCGAGTAGCAGAATTAGTGGGGGCAGTATTTTAGGTGATAAGACGAGGATGGATCAATTGTCTCGTAAAGACAATGTGTACATTAGACCGACTGCGAGTGGTTCGACCTTGGGGGGGGTAGGTGATAAAACCAGAGAAACCATTCAGCTTTGTGAGGCGGCCGGCTATGATACTATTTTCATCGAAACGGTAGGCGTAGGGCAATCCGAGATAGCTGTTCATTCTATGACGGATATGTTCATATTGGTAATGCTGCCGGGTGCGGGGGATGAATTACAGGGCATTAAAAAAGGTATTGTAGAAATAGCTGACCTCATTGCTATCAACAAATCGGATATGGTAGATAAATCTTTGGTAGCACAAACAGCTAGGGAATATAAAAATGCACTTCATATTTTGCAACGACGTGAAGATGGTTGGAGTCCTTTCGTGGTGAATTGTTCAGCAATCGCTACTAATGGGATTGATGATCTTATTGACGCAATTGATCAATATTTTAAATATCAATGCGAGGAAGAAAGGTTGCAAAAGAAGAGAGCCGATCAGAGTTTGCAATATTTCCAAGAGTCAGTAGAAGCGAAAATAGATTACTTCCTGAAGTATGATTCGTCGTTTAGAAAATTATTTGTTGACT
>CALCSX010000293.1 GCA_937894165.1 uncultured Saprospiraceae bacterium
AAGTTAAAACGGGCTGAAATATTTAATTTTAGTAATGAAGGAGTATGTTCATGGTATGATTTTGCTTGTGCAATTTTCGAGATTAATTCTTTGCCGATAAAATGTATTCCCATACCTACTTCAGACTACCCCACCCCTGCCCATAGACCACCCTACTCTGTCTTGAATAAAAAAAGGATAAAATCTCTGATTGGAATAGAAATTCCACATTGGCGCGAGGGCTTAAAAGAATGTTTAAATCATAGAGAAAGCATTAATCGATAATGCCTCTTTGCCGCATAATTATACTTGCATTGGTATTTTGTGCTATTCCTTCCCGCAGCTTGTAATCAAAAACCAATTGATCTCCTTCAACTCGCGATTCAAAATTGATATTTTTAATTCCTGAACTTGCTTCAAAATGGCGTGCTACTTCCAAATCGTGGGTAGCTAATAATCCTTTTGCACCAAGTTTCTGCAATTTTTCGCAAAAGCCAATGGTACCGGTTCTTTTATCAGTAGAATTTGTACCTCTTAAGACCTCATCAAGCAGAATTATACGCGTTTCATCACCACTTACGAAATCAATAATTGATTTTAGTCGCTCCACCTCTGCTTTAAAATAGGAATCCCCTTTTACTAACGAATCATTGATTCTCATTGAAGTCATCAATCGAACAGGTTTCATATTTAAAACTTGGGCATTAACAGGTAGCCCGGACATACCCATTATCCAATTGATTCCTATCGCTCTTAGGAATGTGCTTTTGCCTGCCATATTAGCTCCGGTGATGAGGTAAAAATTATCTTTTGCTGAAAAATTCATTTCATTTCCAATGGCCTCTTCCTCTGAAAGAAATGGATGTGCTAACTGAAATGCATGGAAAACTATATCTTCTGTTAAATTAGGAAATGTAAAATGAGGATGATGGTCAACATAATTGGCCATAGATTCATATACTTTATATTGAACTATTTCTTCTAAAAACTCTATTATGCTTTTACTATGCGCTTTTTTCCATTTTTCTAATCTCCGTATAATCCATAAATCATATGCAAAAAAAAGATTTAATAGCAAACCGACAAAACCGTTGAGTCTTTGATCTAAAAGCTTTATGCCGGATTGTAAAGACTTTAGCTTGACCTCGGATAATTTTGAAGAAGATTTTAATTCATTTAGATAATCTGAAGAGAAACTTTGGGATTGAATGTTTTGAGAAAGTTGTAAATATGCCTTTATACCATCTCCCGGCATGCTGATGATATTGTGATAATGATTTATTTTCTTAGCCAGTAGACCTAGAACAGCTAAATTAAGTATCATTGTCACAATTAATAAAGAGTGAATCCCTCCTTGTACAAACGATAAAGTTATACCTCCTGATGACAAAATCAATAGAGTAAAACGAAGAATATCCCACTTGATTCCGGTAAATAACTCTTGAGAATTCAACCAAAACCGAAAGCTAGATTTATCCACAGTATCGTTGCTATTAAGCAAAACTCTCGATTCTAACCTAAATTGTCTTCTACTTTTTAAATCTTTCAGTATGTCTTGACGGCTTATTATCTGCTTAATTTCGAGAGATGGAGCTTTAAAGTGCTGCGCTAAATTAACTTTATACGCATTTTCAGAAGAGCGAGATATTCTTTGAAAAAGAGATTTTTCTCCGAAAACATCTAAATCTGTGGAAAATGGGTGACGATTATCAATAAATTCCTCTCCTGATTCAAAAGAGGAAAAATCATCTTGGATATATTTCTTCTCATCTTCAATAATTTGTAAAAGACTTTTAAAGTAATTTATCCTAATTTTTAAATCGTTGTACAATTTTATAAAAACAATAAAAGCAATAAAAAGTAGCCCAGCTATAATTAGCCAAATTTCTGAATTGAGTTTAAAATAAGAATAAACACAAAGAATTATTGATAAAAATAAAAAAATTCTCGTTAGGGAAAGTCCCCATAATTTCTTATTATTACTAAATAATTCGGTCTGGTTTTCTTTAAAATAGGATGTTAGAAAGTTTTGATAATTAATCTCCATTAGTTTGGTATTCAAAATTGAGGGCAAAATAGTAAAAATTAAATTCTTTTGAAGGTAGCCTCACAACTTAAAGAAAAGAACATTCGTTAATATTACTTAATATCCCTGATATACTGCATAAATAAGTTTTCATGAGATTAAGCTTGGACTATAATTTAAATAAAGTTTTTGTTATTCTGTTTTTAATATTGGGGACATCCTCAGCATTGTTGGCTACCCACAATAGAGCAGGTGAAATTACTGTCGAGCAAATTGGTCCCTTGACAGTAAGAATGACTATCACGACCTACACACAAGCTTCCTCTATTGAAGCAGATCGAGATTCATTAATTGTTGATTGGGGTGACGGAAAAACTGAATTTGTGGGTCGGGTAAATGGTAATGGTAATGGTGTATCAATCGGAAATGATACAAAATTAAACCAATATATTGCTGAACACACTTATCCGGGAAGAAATACCTACACCATTGGGATGGCCGATCCAAATAGAAATGGAGGCATATTGAATGTTAATTTTCCAAACTCAGTAACAATTCAATTTTATTTAGAAATACAATATACTTTTTTAAATCAACAATTTCAAGGACCTAATAACACACCAATTCTTCTTCAACCTCCTATCGATAGAGGTTGTGTAGGACAATTATTCACGCACAATCCCAATGCATACGATGTGGATGGTGACAGTATTGCTTACGAATTAATAATTCCTCAACAGGGTCCTGATCAAGTTGTACCTAATTATTTATATCCTAATCAAATCTCGCCGGGTGGCAATAATAATATCACCTTTAACGAACTCACCGGAGATTTCAGATGGGAAAATCCACAACGGGCAGGTGAGTATAATATAGCCATGCGAATAAATGAATATCGAAATGGTCAAATGATTTCTTCTACCATCCGTGATTTACAAATAGAAATTGCAGACTGTGACAATCGACCACCAACTGTGGAAGCGGTGGAGGAATATTGTGTAATTGCAGGTGAGCAGTTGAATATACCTCTGGTAATTGATGATCCTGATTTCCAAGATCAAGTACAAATTACACCTTTTGGAGGACCTTTTGTCCAAGACTTTTCTCAGGCAGTACTAATAGGTCCTTCAGAATTTAATGACGTGCCCTTCGATGCCAATATCCAGTGGAATACAATTTGTGATCATGTAGCACCTCAGCCATATACTGCCATAATAAGAGCGGTTGATTCTTTGAAAAATGGGGGTTTAACTACCTTAAAAACAATTAATATCGAAGTGGTCGCACCGGCACCTCGAGACTTGGAGGCCATTTCCCAGACAGATAATATCACGGTATCTTGGGAATCACCTTATGCGTGTGAAGAAACAAATACTGATTATTTCAGGGGTTTTGATGTTTGGCGAAAAATCAATTCTAATCCCTTTGAACCGGAAGAATGTGAAACCGGATTGGAAGGACGCGGTTATACTCAGATTGCATTTTCCGTCAATGAAATGGAGAACGGACGTTACACTTTTGTCGACGAAGATGTCGAAAAAGGCAAAACATATTGCTATCGTATAACAGGAGTATTTGCCAGATTATCTCCCGCAGGCTTCCCTTTTAATTTTGTTCAAAGTATACCATCGGAAGAGGTATGCCAGCAATTAAAAAGAGATGTGCCCTTTCCTTTGAATGTGGACATTCGAAATACTGACCTTTCGCAAGGTGAAATTTTTGTACGTTGGATAAGACCTAATCCTATCGATCTTGATACTATAGTAAATCCGGGACCCTATTCCTACCAACTCGAACGATCTATTGAATTAAATACTAACAATTTTGAGCCAATAGCGGATGCATTCTTCACTTATGAGAATTTCAGTGATCCCATCGACTCAACATATCTTGATGAGGGACTAAATACTGTGGACAATGCATATACTTATAGGATTGCATTTTATACCCGAGGTAATACTTCCACTCCTTATGAGTATAGTCCGATCGCAACTTCTATCAGATTAAATGTACAAGCAACAGATAGAAGAGTAAATCTTAATTGGGAGGAGTTTGTTCCTTGGGAGAATTATGAATATGCTATATTTAAATTCAATGAAGTTTCAAGTACATTCGATTCTATTGCTGTTACAGAGGATAATTTCTACACTGATTTAGAAGTTAAAAACGAGAAAGAGTATTGCTATGTAATCAAAGGATACGGTCAGTATGGAATAAGTGAATTGCCTTTCCCTTTGATCAACTTTTCCCAGGAAATATGTGCAGTCCCTATTGATACAGTGCCTCCATGCCCTCCAATAATTACGATAGATAATCCTTGTACCGAAACACCGGAGTTGGAGACGGAATTTACAAATATTATTACCTGGCGCATTGGAACAGGAGATTGTTTTAATGACGATCTAGTCAAGTATAGAGTCTATTTTAGCACCTCTACTGAAGGGCCTTTCACCTTATTGGCTGAGTTAGAGAGCAATCAAAACCGATTTGACCATACACCTCCATTAGGGTCGAGAGCATGTTATGCTGTCACTGCAATAGATAGTATTGGGAATGAAAGTAGTGTCTTAAATTCTTCTTGTGCAGAAGAATGTCCGGATTATATACTACCTAATACTTTTACTCCAAATAATGACGGTAGCAATGATTTATTCAAGCCTAGAGTGAATAGGTCCATCGAAAGTGTGGATTTTAAAGTGTATAATCGCTGGGGAAATTTGGTTTTTGAAACCAACGATCCTGAATTAAATTGGGATGGTAGAAATCTAAGAGGTGATGTAATGGATGCAGCAACCTATTTTTATAAGTGTATATATTATCGGATAGGAAGTAATGGAGAAGGCATAATAATATCAGGGTATATAGAATTAGTTAAATAAAAGAGATGTTCACAGGAATAATTGAAGCCCTAGGGAAAGTCGAAAATATAATTGAAGAAGATAACAATTTGAAAATTACTGTCTCGGCACCTTTTCTACATGAATTAAAAATTGATCAAAGTGTCGCTCACAATGGCATCTGTCTCACTGTAAATGATATTTATTCGAATACTTATGAGGTCATTGCTATAGCAGAAACGATAAGAAAATCTAATATTAAGAATTGGAATATCGACACTTTTATCAATCTTGAAAGGTGCCTGATATTTAACGGCAGAATTGACGGTCATCTCGTACAAGGGCATGTTGATTCAGTAGCAAAATGTATTGATATTCAGGATCATAAAGGCAGTTGGGAATATTTATTTGAAATAGATTCAAAATTTGCCCCTCTTTTAGTCGATAAAGGCTCAGTTTGTGTCAATGGAATAAGCCTTACAGTTTTTGACCCAAGCTTCCAAACTTTTAAAGTAGCTATCATACCCTATACTTTTGAACATACGAACTTTCAGTTTTTAAATATTGGAGATTTAGTAAATATTGAATTTGATATCATAGGTAAATATTTTTCCCGATATAAGGAATTAAAAGAATTCAGCATTTGCAACCCTTCATGAAAAATTCTTAAAAAAATATAATATTTATTTGACTTAATAGAATAATAGATAAAGCAATTTGAGCAGGATATGTAGAAATTAAGTATATTTACGGTGATATTAAATCAGAATCACTGAAAAACAACTACTATTATGAACAAATTACTTTTAATTTTTACAATTTTTTCATTAGCTGTATTTAGCAGCTGTGGCGAGACAAAAACTGCTGAAGAAACTAACGAAGAACTCGAAGAAGTGACTGAGGAAGCTCAAGACGATACTGCAGATGCATATGAAGCTTTTGCAAATCAAATCAAATCAGATTTGGAGACAGTTCAGAACAAAATGAACGACTTAGCTGACGATACCAGCGCTGAAGCTACAGAAAAGAAGGCTAAATTAATGGAGATTCAAACAGGTCTTAATGATGTAAATGCCAAAATGCAATCTAATGACCAAGCGGTGAGAGATGAAGCGAGCAGAAAGCATAATGAGTTAAAGGAAATGTTGAACAATATCTAATCTTAATAAGATTTTATTGTTTAAGAAACCTCAAGAAAGTTCTGCTTTTTTGAGGTTTTTGCTTTTAAAGAAGATATTATTAATATCTATGCAATAATTATAAACATACACATATACTCCTATGTTGCTATAGTGAACCAAAAACATTAACGATGAGCTATTTAGGAATTTCCGGAAAAGATCTATCACCTGTAGTAAAAGAATTAAATCAACTTTTATGTGATTATCATATCTACTACCAAAATTTAAGGAATTTTCATTGGAATATCAAAGGATCTAATTTTTTTGAATTGCATATTAAATTTGAGGAACTATATGACGAGGCTAAATTAAATATTGATGCCGTTGCAGAAAGGATTCTTACATTAAGATCTAATCCTCTAAGTAATTTAACTGATTATCTTAGTGGTAGTAATATTAAAGAAGCAGGACAAGTAAAAAGTGACACCGAAATGGTAAATATCGTTATAGATAATCAAAGTATATTAATCAAAAGTATCCGAAGGACAATTGAAGCTGCCGGAGAAGCAGAAGATGAAGGAACGATAGATTTATTGGGTGGATTTTTAAGTTCTCTTGAGAAAAACAGCTGGATGCTTGCAGCTTGGGCCTCAAAATAGACTTTTTGAACATAGAAAAAGGAAAAAGAAAGCGGATCATAAATGACCCGCTTTCTTTTTTAATAAATTACTTATGCAATTCTTCTAATTTCAACCTTATCCAAGGCTGATTTGATTTTCTTTCTCGCAAAGAAAATTCTGCTTTTTACTGTTCCCAATGGTAAATCCAAATGCTCCGCGATTTCATCATATTGAAAGCCTCTGAAAAACATTAAAAATGGTATAGAAAAATCTTCTCCTATCTGGTCAACCACAGTTTTCAATTCTTCGTAGGTTAACTTTGATAAAGCTTCATTTTCCACCTTTTGATTAGTAATTCCAAATAATAGCCCGTCAATAGGTACTTCTTTGTCGGTGGTACGAGATTTTTTTCTACAATTATTTATAAATGTATTTCTCATAATAGTTGTACACCAAGCTTTGAAATTTGTACCCAAATGAAACTTATCCCTATTTTCATATGCGCGAATCATCGTATCTTGTACAAGATCTTTAGCATCCTCCATGTTTCTTGTCAATTTAAGAGCAAAAGACATTAGTAGATTGTTAATTTTGTCAAGTTGAATGGTAAATTCCGGTACTGACATTATATTCCTGTTCTGTTGTTCTAATATGTTTTTCACGTTTATAGGTTTTAGATTTAGAAAATAGTTTAATCTATATATCATACTTCACACCAATGTCATATGAACTATAAATTAACGAAACTAGAATATTGAGTGCCTGATTATTGTCTATTGAACTACTTGCAATTTACAATAAATATCTTGAACAGAACTTTTTTGTCGTAAGGAATATTTTAATAAATTGTTAAAGTTATTTAACATATCATTTATCTTGGATTGATTAAAGCTCCCTAAACTTCCAAACGAATACTATTGTTAGTTATAAGAATAATTTATTTATTTAAAACTAAAATTCATAAAATATGAAAAATTCAATTTATAAAATAGGCGCAGGTATATTGGCCGGTGTGGCAGCAGGTTTATACCTAAATTCTGAAAGTGGAAAAAGATTTCGTAGAGATGTTGGAATGAAATTGGAAGATTCCAAAGCCCAACTAAGTGAAAGAATAAATCAAAAAGCCTCGCAAGCAGGTTCTTTTCTCCAGAACAAAATGAATCAAGTTCAAGGTTCCGTAAACAATGCCTTTGATATGGCAGATGAAAAGATTAATTCTACCGGTGAAATTATCAGAGATAAAGAGGAAAATATGAAAGAAGGATTTAATGCAGGCATTGAGCAAGCGAAGAAAAACCTTAAAGACCATGAAAATGCAGTTAAGGATGCTTTTAAACATTAATTCCAAATCTGATTCTCAAATTTAAAGCCCTATATAATAATGAGTGATTCTAATTTCAGAAAAAAGGCCGGAGAAATATATACCTACGCAGAACAATATGTTGAAGCTAAAGTAGAATTAACTAAGCTACAAATAAGTGAAAAAATAGCAAAGATTAGCTCCATTTTTATCAGTATGTTAATAATAGCTCTATTTGTAGTCTTAACTTTCCTTTTTTTTCTCGTCACTTTAACTATATGGCTGGGAGAGCAATTAGATTCCTATCTGTTAGCATTTGGGTATGTGACATTAGGACTTTTAATTATTTCCCTGATCTCTGTATTTTTGAGAAAGAAAATTTTAGAAGCACCTTTAATAAATGGCATAATTAAGAAACTGTATGATGACGAGTGATATAAAAAAAAGAGTAAGCAATCTTAAAGAATTAAGAGCTGAAAAATTACGATTACAATCTCAGATAGATTATACTAAAGAGATGCTGGCAATCAATCTTAGTTTTAAGTCGCTTAAGAGTACGGCACTTAACAGCTTACCCGTCAGTGTTAACGCGATGATCTCATCAGGTTTGACTAATTCCCTTCTTAGAAAGAATAAAGGGATTAAAGGGGCTATGCTAGGTTTTCTAGTACCACTCGTGGTGCCCCATATAAGTAGGTTGGTCATGAAAATGATCAATAAGAATAAATAATTTTGATAAAATAGTGCAGGGTAAAATCTGCACTATTCTTTTATATGCATACTGATACTTTCCATTCTGGAACTTAAATTATAAATCCACAATAATTGATCCTCTAATTCCTGATTTGGATTAACTGCAATTTCATTTCTATTTTTATCGAAAATCTCCTTCTTTAATAGAGACAACTCATTTTGCTTATGTTCCAATAATTTATTATTGGAGGAGAATTTAAGTTCTGAAATTTCTAATTGTAATTCAATAGCCTTAATAATATTTACAAAATTATCATTGGTTACTTTCTCATTTACAACAGTATATAAACTAATGATTGCCAAGTAAATTGTATGGTTTAAGGTCACCAATTCCTGCCACTTAGATCGATTTATCTTTTTAGTATCCGGTTCTTGAAGTAATTTTTGAAATGCTGAATTCGAATTAGCATTTGAGATAGTCGCATTTTTTCGCAAACTTTTGTAATTGATTATATAATCCGCATTGCTCTTAAAACTAATTATCCCCTTAAATAATAACCTGTTATCTCTTAAAGATTGTTGGATTAGATTTGGTAATGTTAATATTTCTTTGGCCGGCAAGAAACCTACATTAAAAATCCACGCAAAAGCCCCTCCCATAATAGTATCGAAAACCCTTAATCCTACTACCGAAAATAATTCCGGTTCAATAATACCATAAAGAAAAACTACAAAAAGCGTTGTAAAGAATACTCCAATTCTATAGTTTCGATTATTAAAAATAAATGATAAAAATATACTTATTGATAATAAAGAAAGAAGAATACTTGTTGGTGGATCGAAAAACAGGATTAACAAGGCTACTATCCCTCCCACTACTGTCCCGACAATTCTTTGGTACATTCGCTCGGTAGTCAAGCCATAAGAGGGTCGCATGATAACTATTATAGTTAACAGGACCCAGTACGCATTCTGAATTAATAAAAATTCAGTGGCTATAAAGGCCAAAAATAAACATATACTTAATCTGCCGGCATACCTGAAAAAATTTGAATTAAGACTTAAATTATCTACAAATCGCTGGAAGCTGTAATCCTCTTTTGTTTGAAATTTTCTTAGGTTAAGTTTAGCAATTTCCTGCCTTGTCTGTTGAGTTTGAAAGTTAGCAGCAATTGATATTGACTCAATCCTTCTATTCACTCTATCAGTAAAAACAGCCATAGAATCCAACAATTGTACAAGCTCCGGAAAACGATCTCCATATTTTTCTGAATAAGCCAAGACCTCTTCCTTAAAATCCTTGCCAAAATTTAAGGTATCACTTACAGAATTGATATTTCTCTTTAATCTAAAATTAGCTTCAATTTTTAATAGATTTTTTTCGAGACTGTACACCCATTTAATATATAACTTAAGAGGTTTTGTTTTAACTACTTCCGGAGTTATCAAATCATAATTATACACTGTTGCTAATGCCAGATCCGTGAGGTCAACCAATTCGATAAACAATACTACAAGAGATCTTGACAAATTAGACCTTCCACTGATGGCAGACCTATTCTTAAGTAGAACCTCTCGAATTTGCTCATGACCGTTGCTTATTTCCACATGCTTATTCAATAAGTCGAGCATAAGTAATTTAGATTCACTCTTCCCTTCAAGCAAAGCTCTGCGCAATCCAAAATAAGATGCGATTTGCCTGATCGATGTTCCTAAGGCGTCAATTGTTTGATGATATGGATTAACACCATACATAGTAATCGAAAGCAAGGCATACCACAGACCTCCCACTCCATGCCAGGCAGCGTTTATTAATGGTTCATTAAAACTAGAATGGCCTCCCATTGCCAATACTAATGCAATTAATCCTGAAAAAGCTAAATTTGTCCCCCGTGCTCCGTAAATAGTGAGCATGGAAAGAACAAAACTTAGAAGCAAAATAATAATGGATAGAAAATAAATATTCAATTGAATTTCTCCAATTAATAAAAAAACCAAAAAGACAACAAGCACCGATAAACCATTTCCGATAATTTTATGACGCAATAAACCCGGGGTATCTGTAATACCGACCAAAAAAGCTCCACTCGCAATAGCCAGCCCTACATCCAAATATCCTAAATACCCCAACAGAGAAGCAGGCAATAAGATACTTATAGTAAGTCTTAGCGCTTTACTGACATCAGTGAATGAAAAAGGTGCAAATAATTTATATAACATATTGTAAAAATAAAACGGGATCCCAAATTGAGATCCCGCTATTATTTCAAATTCTAAACATGGTCATTAATCCATTTCTTCTACAATTACTTCTTCCTCTCTACCATCCTCAGATTTTCTTAAGACTATCAGATCTCTAAATCTTTTGAAGCCTGTTCCCGCAGGAATTCTCTTACCAACGATCACATTTTCCTTCAAACCTGCTAAGTAATCTTGTTTTGCTCCAATGGCAGCAGTACTCAATACTTTAGTAGTTTCCTGGAATGAAGCAGCTGAAATCCATGATTCTGTACCCAATGAAGATCGAGTAATACCTTGTAACATCATGGTCGATGTAGAAGCTACAGCATCGCGATATTCAACAAGCTTCTTGTCATTACGCTTTAAGAAAGAATTCTCTTCTCTTAATTGACGTAAAGTTACTAATTGTCCGGCTTTCAATTTCACTGAATCTTTTGGATCTACAACTACTTTTTTGTCAAAAATCCAGTCATTTTGTTCAATAAATTCAAATTTATCAATTGCTTCGCCTTCCAAGAATGTTGTATCTCCCGGATCTTCAATTCTAACTCTTCTCATCATCTGTCTGACGATAGTTTCAATATGCTTGTCATTGATCGCAATACCCTGAGAACGATATACTTCTTGTACACCATTTACGAGATAAGACTGAACAGCAAATGGACCTTTTATAGCTAGAATATCATTTGGAGCGACAGTTCCATCAGATAAGGCAGTTCCTGCTCTCACGAAGTCACCATCCTGAACTAATATGTGCTTCGATAAACCAATTAGATACTTTCTTCTTTGACCATCTTTCGCAACAACAGTTATTTCTCTGTTACCACGCTTGATTTTACCGAATTCAACAATTCCGTCAATTTCAGAAGTAACTGCAGGATTAGAAGGATTTCTCGCTTCAAAAAGCTCTGCTACCCTTGGTAAACCACCAGTAATATCCGAAATCTGACCTAACTTTCTTGGAATCTTTGCAATTCTTTGACCGGCTACAACCTTTGCTCCATCCTCAACAGAAAGATAAGCTCCTACAGGAAGGTTGTATGTTTTCAATTCCTCATCTCCCTGAATTAAGCTAATAGCAGGAATGACTTTTTTATTCTTAGATTCAACAATTACTTTTTCTTCATATCCAGTCTGATCATCTCTCTCTCTTCGGAATGTCTGACCTTCAATAACATTATCGAATTTCACTTTACCCGAGAACTCAGAGATAATCAATGAGTTGAATGGATCCCATTCTACAAGCTTAGTTCCTTTTTTGATAGAAATTCCGTCCTTTACAAATAAAGTCGAGCCATATGGAACGTGAGTATTCGAATATACTTTTCCTGTTTTTGCATCAACAACTCTGATTTCTCCCGTTCTGGAGATAACAGTTAAATTATCATTGTACTCAAGGAACTTAATATTATCAAATACTACTTTTCCATCGAACTTAGCGATCACTTCAGATTCCGCCTTTGAAACTGAGGCAATACCACCCACGTGGAATGTTCTCAATGTCAACTGTGTACCGGGCTCACCAATAGATTGTGCTGCAATAATTCCTACAGCATCACCTATTTCAGAAATTCTTCCTGAAGCAAGATTTTTACCATAACATTTTGTACAAACACCCTTTCTTGATTCACATGTCAAAACTGATCTGATAGTTACAGCTTCCACTCCTTCAGCTTCAATTCTCAATGCATCTTCTTCAGTAATGTAAACACCTGAATCCAAAAGAACTTCATCAGAAATTGGATGTAATATAGGATGAAGAGAAAATCTTCCTGCAATTCTGCCTGAAAGTGGTTCAACAATTTTGTCATTGTCCTTCAATGCAGAAGTTTCAATTCCTCTCAAAGTATTACAGTCATATTCATTGATTACAACATCCTGAGCTACGTCCACAAGTCTTCTTGTTAAGTAACCTGCATCCGCCGTTTTCAAAGCCGTATCCGCAAGACCCTTACGAGCTCCGTGAGTAGATATAAAGTACTCCAAAACTGACAAACCTTCAAGGAAATTCGCCAAAATGGGGTTTTCAATAATTGCTCCTCCTGTATCTCCTGATTTTCTTGGCTTAGCCATTAAACCTCTCAATCCACAAAGCTGCTTAATTTGTTGCTTGGAACCCCTAGCACCTGAGTGAAGCATCATATAAACCGAATTAAAACCTTCCTTGTGAACGGCAAGTTCCTTCATCAATTTATCAGTAATCATATTATCCGCAAATGTCCATCTGTCGATAATCTGATTGTAACGCTCATTATTGGTGATAAGACCCATATTATAGTTCTCCCATATTTCATCAACTTCTTCCTGAGCAGACTCAAGAACAGATAGACGGATAGAAGGACTTATTAAATCTCCCAAATTGAAAGATAATCCACCTTTAAATGACCAGTAAAAACCTAACTCCTTAATTCCATCGAGGAATCCGGCAGCAACTTTAAAACTGGTTCTTTTAAGGATATCAGAGATTACCTTCTTAATATTCTTCTTTGTCAAAAGTTCATTTACATAAGGCTGTCCTTTCGGTACGGCCTTGTTGAAAAGTATTCTTCCAACAGTAGTATCAATTATTTCTTTACTATACGAACCATCTTCATTTAATACCGGAATCATTACTTTCACCTCAGCATGCAATTCCACTACTCCTTCGTTGAAAGCTATTTCAACTTCTTCACTGGAATAAAACTTCATTCCGGCACCCTTCACTTTTACTGATTCTGTGGATTTTTTCTCTTTCGTAAGATAATATAATCCCAAAACCATATCCTGTGAAGGCAAAGTAATCGGTGATCCATCCTGTGGATTCAACATATTATGTGCTGAAAGCATCAAAACTTGCGCTTCCAATATCGCAGCTTGGCTTAATGGAACGTGAACAGCCATTTGGTCACCGTCAAAATCCGCATTAAATGCACCACACACAAGAGGGTGCAACTGTATCGCTTTACCCTCAACTAATTGAGGTTGAAAAGCTTGAATTGAAAGTCTGTGAAGAGTCGGTGCTCTGTTTAATAAAACAGGGTGACCTTTCAATATATTCTCAAGAATTTCCCAAATTACCGGGTCTTTTTTATCTACTAATTTCTTAGCGGATTTCACAGTTTTCACAATACCTCTTTCAGTCAACTTTCGAATAATGAATGGCTTGAAAAGTTCCGCAGCCATAGCTTTCGGAATTCCACATTCATGCAATTTCAAAGTAGGACCTACAACAATTACAGAACGACCTGAATAATCAACCCTTTTACCAAGCAAATTTTGACGGAAACGTCCTTGCTTACCTTTAAGGATATCACTCAAAGATTTCAAAGCCCTTCCACCTTCAGCTTTTACTGCATTTGATTTTCTCGAGTTATCAAATAATGAATCGACAGCCTCTTGAAGCATTCTCTTTTCATTTCTAAGGATAACCTCAGGAGCCTTAATCTCGAGCAATCTTTTTAATCGATTGTTTCTGATAATTACTCTTCTATACAAATCATTAAGATCTGAAGAAGCAAATCTACCACCATCCAAAGGCACTAATGGTCTTAATTCCGGTGGAATTACAGGTAAATACTCAATAATTGTCCATTCCGGCTTGTTTTCCATTCTGGTTTGCGCCTCGCGGAATGCCTCTACAACTCTAAGTCTTTTTAAAGCCTCAGATTTTCTTTGTTGTGAGCTTTCGTTAGCTGCCTGATGTCTCAATTCATAAGACAATTCATCAAGAGCTAATCTTTCTAATAAAGTCCTAACTGCTTCAGCACCCATTTCGGCGAGAAACTTATCAGGATGATTATTTTCCAAAAGTTGATTCTCTTTTGGAAGTGCATCTAGTTTTTCAAAATACTCTTCCTCTGAAAGCAAATCCATCTTGGCAACACCATCGCTTTCAAGAACACCCGGTTGGATGACTACATACCTTTCATAATAAACGATTGATTCCAATTTCTTGGAAGAAAGTCCTAAAAGATAGCCTATTTTGTTAGGCAAAGATTTGAAAAACCAAATATGAACCACAGGAACTACCAATTTGATATGTCCCATTCTTTCACGACGGACCTTCTTTTCTGTTACCTCTACACCACAGCGGTCACAAACTATACCCTTATAACGGATACGCTTATATTTTCCACAGTAACACTCATAATCCTTCACAGGTCCGAAAATTCTCTCACAGAAAAGACCATCTCTCTCCGGCTTATACGATCTATAATTAATGGTCTCAGGTTTCAGGACCTCACCAAAAGACCTTTCCAGAATTTGATCCGGAGAAGCCAAGCTAATGGTGATTTGGTCGAAGTTAACCCTTTGTTTATTTAAAGTTCTATTGAATGACATACATAGAGATTTAAAATGTTATCTCAAAAAATTTTTAATCAAATTTAATATCCAGGGCCAATCCTCTAAGTTCATGTATCAATACATTGAACGATTCAGGAACGTTAGGCTCAGGTAAATTATTACCCTTAACTATCGCTTCGTAGGCCTTCGCTCTTCCTATTATATCATCCGATTTAATAGTTAGTAGTTCTTGAAGGATATTAGCGGCACCAAATGCTTCAAGTGCCCAAACCTCCATCTCACCAAATCTCTGACCACCAAATTGAGCTTTACCACCCAAAGGTTGCTGTGTAATAAGTGAGTATGGACCGATAGATCTGGCGTGCATCTTATCGTCAATCATATGCGATAATTTCAGCATGTAAATCACACCTACAGTTGCCTGCTGGTGGAACTTATCTCCTGTTTCACCGTCATATAAGAAAGTCTGACCCAAAGATGGCAATGAAGCTTTTTGGATTTCACTTTCTATTTCATCTTGAGTCGCACCGTCAAAAATTGGTGTTGCATATCGCAAGCCAAGTTTTTCACCTGCCCAGCCCAAAACTGTTTCGAAAATTTGTCCCAAGTTCATCCTAGAAGGTACTCCAAGTGGATTCAACACGATATCAACAGGTGTTCCATCTGCAAGGAATGGCATATCCTCCATTCTTACAATTTTAGACACAATACCTTTATTTCCGTGACGACCTGCTAACTTGTCCCCTACTTTCAGTTTTCTCTTTTTAGCCAAATAAACTTTAGCTAACTTCAAAACTCCGGCAGGAAGTTCATCCCCGATACTGATGTTGAATTTTTCTCTTTTGTAACGACCTACTTCTTCATTTACCTTAATGGTATAATTGTGAAGTAATTTCGAAATCAGAGCATTTGATTCATTCTCATCTGTCCAGTTACCATAATCTACAGATGAATAATCGATATTTTTAAGAACAGTTTTTGTTAATTTACTGCCTTTTGGTACCAATTCTTCATTATAAATAGACTTAATACCTTCCGTTGGTCTTCCTTTAGTAAGTACGGCCAATTTATCTACCAATAAAGTTTTCAATTCATTGAGAGCAATTGAATGTTGATCATCCAATTTGTCCAATAAATTCTTCTCTTGAGTCTTTTGACTCTTATCTTTCTTAGCTCTTGCAAATAATTGCTTATCGATAATAACTCCTTGCTCAGATGGAGGCGCTTTTAGAGATGCATCTTTCACATCTCCGGCTTTATCACCGAATATAGCCCGAAGTAATTTTTCTTCAGGAGTAGGATCAGATTCTCCTTTTGGAGTAATTTTTCCTATCAGTATATCGCCTTCTCTTACCCAAGCTCCGATTCTGATAATACCATTTTCATCAAGATCTTTAGTCGCTTCTTCACTAACATTTGGAATGTCTGCGGTCAACTCCTCTTCCCCTAACTTGGTATCTCTCACATCCATTTCGTAATGCTCGATATGAACCGATGTGAAAACATCTTCCTTTACTACTCTTTCAGATAGTACAATTGCATCCTCAAAGTTATAACCTTTCCAAGGCATGAATGCCACTCTAAGATTCTGTCCTAAAGCTAATTCACCATTATCTGTAGCATAACCATCACACAACAACATACCTTTATAAACTCTCATGCCTTTTTTAACAATCGGCTTAAGATTAATACAAGTACCTTGGTTAGTTCTAAGGAACTTAGTAAGGTTATAAACTTTCGTATCGTCTTCAAAAGCAACTAATTGCTCAGTTTCAGATCTATCATAGCGAATGATAACTTTATTTGCATCTACATATTCCACGATTCCATCTCCCTCAGCATTGATAAGCATTCGAGAATCCTGCGCTACCTGAGCTTCCAAACCTGTTCCAACAATTGGAGCAGTTGGTTTAATTAAAGGTACTGCCTGACGTTGCATGTTAGATCCCATCAAGGCTCTGTTCGCATCATCATTTTCTAAGAACGGAATTAATGACGCAGAAACTCCCACAATTTGGTTCGGCGCAACGTCAATGTATTCAATCTCCTCAGCAGTCAAAACCGGGAATTCACCCTGTTCTCTACACTTAATCCTATCAGTAAGGAAAGCACCTGTTTCATCAATAGGTGAGTTGGCCTGAGCAATTCTTCTCAAGTCCTCCCCTTCTGCAGAAAGGTATTTAACTCCTTCGGGAACCATTACTACTTTGTCATTCACTACTTGTCTATAGGGGGTCTCAAGGAATCCCATTTTATTAAGCTTAGCATGCACACATAAAGTAGAAATAAGTCCAATGTTTGGACCTTCCGGTGTTTCAATAGTACAAAGTCTTCCATAGTGAGAATAGTGAACGTCCCTTACCTCAAAACCTGCTCTCTCTCTACTCAAACCACCCGGGCCTAGCGCTGAAATTCTTCTCTTGTGTGTTATTTCAGATAAAGGATTTGTTTGATCCAAAAATTGCGAAAGTTGCGATGTCCCAAAGAAGGAGTTAATCACAGACGACAATGTTCTGGCATTGATCAAATCAATAGGTGCAAAAACTTCGTTGTCCCTAACATTCATTCTCTCACGAATGGTTCTTGCCATCCTTGCCAAACCTACACCAAATTGAGCGTAAAGTTGCTCACCCACGGATCGCACTCTTCTATTACTCAAATGGTCAATATCATCCAACTCAGCTTTTTGGTTCATCAAAGAAACCAAATACTTCACTATTGAAATAATATCTTCCTTCGTTAAGATGAGGGTTGACATATCTGTTGTAAGACCTAATTTTCTATTAATCTTATATCTTCCAACCTCACCCAAATTATATCTCTTATCGGAGAAAAATAATTTATCAATTATTCCTCTTGCTGTTTCTTCATCGGGTGGATCAGTACCTCTTAACTGTCTATAGATATACTCTACGGCTTCAATCTCCGAACTTGACGGATCTTTTTGAAGTGTATTATATATGATTGAATAATCCTCTTCGATATCTTCTTTTTGAAGTATTACTTCATCGACTTCGGCTTCGAGAATCATTTCGATAGTTTCCTCGTCGATAATGGAATCTCTCTCGAGAATTATTTCATTTCTTTCAATCGTAACAACCTCACCTGTATCTTCATCAACGAAATCTTCCGTCCATTTTCTAAGGATACGAGCAGCCAATTTTCTCCCTATAGCTTTTTCTAAAGCTTTTTTATCAGCTTTGATCTCCTCAGCCAATCCAAAAAGATTAAGAATTTCTCTATCGGAATCAAAGCCAATAGCTCTTAACAATGTAGTTACCGGGAACTTCTTTTTTCTATCGATATAAGCATACATGACAGTATTAATGTCAGTAGCAAACTCCATCCAAGAACCTTTGAAAGGGATTACCCTTGCAGAGTGAATTTTAGTTCCATTCGGGTGGAAAGATTGGCTAAAAAATACTCCCGGTGATCTGTGCAACTGAGAAACAATTACTCTCTCTGCTCCATTGATCACAAAAGTACCCTTTGGCGTCATATATGGGATGTTTCCCAAAAATACATCCTGCACGATTGTCTCAAAATCGACATGCTCTTCATCGTTACATGAAAGTCTAAGTTTAGCTTTAAGAGGCACGCTATAAGTCAAGCCTCTTTGCATACACTCATCTATCGTGTATCTCGGTGGATCTATAAAGTAATCTAAAAATTCTAGATTAAAAATATTTCTGGCGTCACTAATTGGGAAGTTCTCCTGAAATACACGGTATAAACCTTCACTATTTCTATTTTCGGGAGTTGTTTCCAGTTGGAAGAATTCTTGAAACGATTTCAATTGAATTTCCAACAAATCAGGGTTTTCAGAAGCAAGTTTGATCTTGCCAAAATTGTGTCTCTTAATATCCTGTGGAAAGTTTTGGCTGTTACTTGTCATAAGTTTCTGATATATTTTAATTCTGGATAGGTAATACCTAATAAATAACCTTGCTAAAGGTTCAATATAAAATATTACGACAATAGGCTTAGAGTGCTATTTACACTCTAAGCCTCCATGTCATAATGATCACAAAGTATCTTCTAAACTAACATGCATAAGGCATTGTGATTAGAAGTTATTACTTCAATTCTACTTCTGCACCTGCACCTTCTAAAGCTGCCTTAATTGACTCAGCTTCATCTTTGTTTACACCTTCTTTCAATGTTGAAGGAGCACCATCAACTAAATCTTTAGCTTCTTTTAAGCCTAGACCTAATAGGTTCTTCACTTCTTTAACGATAGCAAGTTTAGCTGCACCCGCAGACTTAAGAACTACATCAAAAGATGTTTTTTCTTCTGCTACTTCTCCAGCGTTTCCTGCAGGACCTGCTGCTACTGCTACAGCTGCTGCTGCCGGCTCAATTCCATAAGTGTCCTTAAGAATAGCAGCTAATTCGTTTACTTCCTTAACTGTTAAGTTTACTAATTGTTCTGCTAAAGCATTTAAATCTGCCATTTTCTTTGTTTTTAATGTTTAATATAATAAAATTCACATATTTAATATGTGCGTTACTTGGAAGCCAAATTAATTGGAAGCTCTCTCTTCAAGAGTCTTAACAAGACCTGCAATGATACTGCCACCCGATTTAAGGGCACTGACAACATTCTTAGCAGGCGATTGCAAAATGAATACGATATCACCTATTAACTCCTCTTTAGATTTCAAGGTAGCTAGTGTCTCAATTGATTCATCTCCCAAGAAGATTGCTGAATCAATATAAGCCGCTTTAATAAATGGTCTTGTATCTTTCTTTCTAAAATCTTTAATCAATTTAGCAGGTGCATTAGCTACTGTCGTAAACATAATAGCTGTAGGTCCTTTAAGTGAACTGTAAACACCTTCAAATGATTTTTCTTCAGACAATTGCTCCATCGCAATCTTAGCCAGTGTATTTTTCACCACTTTCAATTCGATCCCCTGATCATAACAAACTGCTCTCAGTTGATTGATTTTTTCCACCGTTAGTTCGCTAGAATCTGTAAGATAGAAATTATCGTATTGTCTAAATTTTTCTTTCAGTTGCTCGACCGCAATTGCTTTTTCTTCTCTGTTCATAGTCTAGCTTATTTATTTTTGGATGAATGTTTTAGAATCTACTTTAATTCCCGGGCTCATTGTTGAAGCCACAGAAATAGATTTAAAGTAAGTTCCTTTTGCTGATGAAGGCTTCATTTTACTCAAGGTTGTCAATAATTCCTTCGCATTGTCAGAAAGTTGATCAGGCGAAAATGACACACGACCAATTGAGGCATGAATAATTCCATACTTATCAACTCTAAATGCAATTTTACCACCTTTAACGTCAGCAACTGCAGAAGCAACGTCCATTGTCACAGTTCCTGTTTTAGGATTGGGCATCAAACCACGTGGTCCAAGAATTCTACCAATCTTTCCTACTTGAGCCATAACATTTGGTGTAGCAATAATAACGTCTACATCAGTCCATCCACCTTGTACTTTTTCTACTAAATCATTTAAGCCAACATAATCAGCACCGGCATCTCTTGCTTCCTGCTCTTTGTCAGGTGTACAAAATACTGCTACTCTCTTAACTTTACCGGTACCGTGCGGCAAGGTAACTGTACCTCGTATAGCTTGATCAGCTTTACGCGGGTCAACTCCTAATTTAACGTGTACATCGACAGATGCGTCAAATTTTGTGATGTTAACATCCTTCACCAACGTCATTGCATCCTTTAAAGCATACAATTTGTCTACATCCACCTTTTCATTGGCGATTTTTCTCTTTTTTGATACTTTTGTCATAATTCAAAGTTTTAGGTCAAACATCACATTCTCAGTGACTCCCTTATTAATAAATATTAATTTTTCTCCCAAGGTGGAGTACCTTTAACTTTAATGCCCATACTTCTAGCAGTTCCGGCTACCATTTTCATAGCAGAATCCATTTTAAATGCATTAAGGTCTTTCATCTTGATTTCAGCGATTTCTCTAATCTGATCCCAAGATACTGAACCAACCTTGATTCTATTAGGCTCAGCTGAACCCTTTTTGATCTTAGCAGCACTAAATAATTGTATTGAAGCAGGAGGTGTTTTAATAACAAATTCAAAGGATTTGTCCTTAAACACCGTTATAATAACCGGTAGAATTTGTCCCATTCTATCCTGAGTCTCTGCATTAAATCTCTTACAGAACTCCATGATATTAACTCCCTTTGAACCTAATGCAGGACCTATTGGAGGTGCTGGATTTGCCTGGCCTCCCTTTGCCTGAAGTTTAATAAAAGTTTCTATTTCCTTTGCCATTTCAGAATTTTTAATAAAGTTATTGCTGACTTAGGGAAGCATCCAACAGGAACTAAGCCTTAGCGATTAATTTTGCTTTTCTACTTGCATGAAATTCAGCTCAACCTCAGTACCTCTACCGAAGATTTTTACCATTACTTTCAGCTTCTTTTTATCTTCATTTACCTCAACGATCTCACCAACGAAATCATTAAAAGGTCCATCTATAATTTTAACAGTTTCATTCATAAAGAATGGCTCCAACATCGCCTCGCCCATTTCATCAGACTCATCAACCTTACCTAAAAGTCTATTAGCTTCAGCTGCCTGCATTGGAATAGGTTTATTACCACCCAAAAAATTGATTACATTATTCATTGAAGCAATCGCTTGAACTATCTCAGAAGAGAAAAGCTCCGGATGTGCCTCCACAATAATATAACCCGGAAGTAAATTTCTCTCTAAAATAACTTTCTTACCGCTTCGAATTTTGTAAACCTTCTCTGTCGGTACTACTATTTGAGTGACAATATGCTGCCAGTTAGACCTCTTCAGCTCCAATTCAATCTTTTCTTTGATCTTTTTCTCCTTGCCACTTATAACCCGAAGAGAATACCATTTAGTTTCACCTGACATATCACAAAATTTGAAGGTTCAGCACCTATTTCAAAATTAAATTCCGTAAAGGAAAGATAAGATTTGATTAGATACAATATCCATTACATAGATAATGAGAGCAAAAATTACTGATGCAATCAATACCACGATTGTATTTACAACCAACTCAGACCATGTAGGCCAGGTAACATTTTCTACCAACTCGTGGTAGCTTTCTTTAATATATAAAGTAAGCTTTTCCATTTTATTAATTTTGCACGGGCGGAAGGGCTCGAACCTCCGGCCTATGGTTTTGGAGACCATCGCTCTACCAACTGAGCTACGCCCGTTTACAGAAAAATTAAGCATCTGTTAAGACACTTAATTTCTCCAATTTATTTTTAAAAAATACTAATT
>CALCSX010000294.1 GCA_937894165.1 uncultured Saprospiraceae bacterium
AATTGTAATTAATGAGCGCTGTATCCTTGTATATCCTGCGGTAAAGGTGCTTGCCTTTCTCCCAATTCAACATATTGGCATAATAAGAACCATTCAAATCTCCCTCGAGAAAATCCAGATCATTCTGACTAATAAAATGATCCTCAAAAATAATAGTACTTGGTGGGCAATCATTGATAACCCCACAGGCATAAAATGATCCTGATGTTTGAAGAAACCAATTTTCAGGTTCACTGTCACAATCTTGTCCAGGAGAGATCGTCCCCGGCCAAAGTGGAGCAGAACAGGTGTTCACTTGAAAACGAGACATATTAATTTCAAATTGTGTCCCGGAATGCGAAGCATCAGCTATAAAAGGTGTTGTGGAGGCAGTAGCCCATTTATTGCCCCTGTGTGGTTGACTTCCGATGATGGAGGAGTAAGGTAAGCTTATCCCGTATGATTTATAGCCAGTCAACTCATTTGTTTTAAGGATCGTATTATCACACATACTCTGGAAATACAAACCAGTTCCTGAGTTAATTTCATTACAACAAATCAAATTACTTGGAGATCCTGATATCACAATTCCTGTACTTTGATGATTAGATACAGCACTTTCATCTATTGAATTTGCTGCTATTACATTATTTCGACCTCCTGATATTGCCATACCAAACATACTCCCCGGTTGTGGATTGTACGTATTTTTTAAATCATTATCTTTCAATGTAGTTTGGACTCCCATGTTCACAGTGATTCCTGAATTTTGGGAATTCATAATGATCTTGTTACTATTTATTTGAGAATAAGGAGATGGATTAACTATAGTAATACTTGTACCTCCAATTAATGAAGATGAATTTTTTAACAAAGCATTATTAAAAATACTAAGTCTGTTTTTTTGATTTGAGTTTACTATCCCTCTCCATTTTACATCAATTTCGTTCCCAACTATGAAGTCGTACTTAAATAATCCACTATTATTGTATAGCAATCCTTGATAGCAGTTATCTGTTTTATTCCAATTAAAAGAAGTAGCTAAGTCCATAGTAGATTCAAAAGCAGTTTGTCTGAGTATCATACCGTTTTCTTCTATTTTAACATTGGAATGATTACTAACAATAGACTTATGATTGGTTGCTGACCAATGTACATTTGGGTAAATAGTCTCGAAATGTGATTTGTACGATGCTAAAGTGGAATGTGACGAAACTATTCCATTGGCGACTTCATAAAAGTAGTTTCTATACTGTGAACCTATTAATAAACTTCCTACGATAAATGAGGTGTTGTTAGCGACAATACCGGCATAAGGTTTATTTCCATTTAAAAAAGGTGGTTGCCCATCATAAAAAGCTAGCAATTCACAATCTTCCCCTTGACAGTCAAAGGTATTTCCTTGCAATGGATAAGGTTGATTGATCGTATTTAGTCCCGATACAGTAGGAGGAATAAATATTCCAATATGATTTTTATTAAATAGTGTTGTGGTTATAAAATGAGTGGAATTATCATGCAATGTTACAGCATAATGAGCATCTTGAATGATAGAGCTTGCCATAGTTAAATAACCATCTTCTTGTACTGAAATTCCTCTCCACATTTGATCGCATCCGTGAATGCCGCCATCTTTATCCACACCCAAAAGATACAATTTACCCCCACCTATTATTTCTATTTCAGATCCGGCTTGCATTTTGATTTCACTGGAATATATATTATAAGGTACATCTACTATTAATTTGCCTATTATAGATATACATTTATTAACGAAGCCATTAGGTGGCAATATAGATGAACTTATCAAATCACTTAATAAATAACCTGCAGTTAAGTTATAACTTCCAATTGCGTCACAATCGCATGAATTTTCAACGCAATCAATAACTACTTCATGCGTTATATTATCAGTTGAATTATCACAATCATTAGTAATAACATGCTCAACAAAATATGTACCATTAGAATTATAAATATGCGTAGGATTAGCTTCTGAACTCACATTTCCATCACCGAACTTCCATTGATGGGTAAAGCCTTCATTATAACAAGACTCAAAATTTACGGTCTTACAATCGACTATAAAATCGAAACAGGCATCCACAGGGCAGGCGTTCGTTACTACAAAATCATCCAAATAGATGGGGTATTCAAAATTATTAAGCGGATTAGCAGAGAATATAATATAATGTACAGGAAAATCTTCTTCATTTACCCATGTAATAGGTGTAATATCAGTCAAATTCGGCGTACTTGAACAACTTGTTGTTGCATATGGAACAGTATTAGTATACAAATTCATATTTTCTATACAAATGGGATTGTAAATATATTCACCACAGTTCGTCGGTTGACATCCATGCTTAATCTTACTATCCATAAAATAACATGGGGGCGTTTCACTTCCCAAAATCTCTATTGCAGTATTTCCTTGTCTGGAATTAGATTTAAAACTGATCGTTGCTGTACAGCCGGGTTGTATGGGGTGTGATAATTTAAAGGAAATACCATTTTTAGTCAGGGAACTATTTGTCTTCTTGTTTAATAAATATACATAAGTATTGTCAGTATTATCCTTGCAAAGTCTAAAGCTATTAATGTCATTATCTTCATATATATGATAACCTCCTCCAATTTGCTCAAAATAACTTAATGAATTGTTTTCATCAAGATCACTCATTTCTTCAAATCCTTGTGTACAAACCAGATTATCACAAATGTCCGTGGATGTACATTCTAAACATTCACCTACTTTTATAAGAGTAACAAATCTTTCAATCACACAATCACATGTTTTCACTTCATAATTTAGAAAAAATCTGCCGTTATCACTAGCCGAAAGAGGAGAAATTATAACCGTTTCTCCGGAGATTTCAGCTTCATTGCCTCTAAGAAATTCCTCCGGGTTCAAAGGATCAGGAATTGTACTATAAGCATCAATTATCTCCATTTCTCCATTGGAAAACTTATCACAAAGCAAGTCTTCAAAAGGAATTATTAACTCCTCACCAACGCAAACAAAATAATTCCTTGGACAACAATTGTACTCATCATTGCCACGCTGTGGATCACCATAATAATCTAAATCTGTAGGTGTATTAATTGATGTTAAATAACACTTATTACATCCGGTAACATCATACCCAAGTTCACAAAGAATATCTAGTTCGGGTGCAGTAATCTGTCTTCTATCTGTTGCCGGTGAAATAGTTGGTTGCATTATATAATCCTCCCCATGACCATTGCAATCTGGATTTAGGTGGCTTAATGAATTCAAAACAGCTTTATCGTCATCACTGTTCCCTCCCATAATTGGGGCTATCCCGCTTTCACCTATCATAAAATCCAACGCTCCTGAAGTACTACAATTATTTTTGACAGCATCATTAAATGCAGATCCTGTTGGAAAAACTGTTGAATTAAAAGACCTGCAATGATCCGAGCATGTACTTTCAAGCACTTTCGATACATTGGATGAATTACCATTTTCATCATATTCCGTTGTCACATACATTAAATCATCCCATAAACTATATATATTTTTAGGTTCTAAGGGCTGGTCAAAAAGTGGAAGTCCATCTAATCCTAAATTTGTAGCAAATCCCAATATATGTAAAGCTTCATGCAATACTACAGAGTACAAATCAACATAGCCCGTAGTTGTAGGGTTATTGTAATCAAAATTCCAGAGAACACCAATAGGGTCTATTCTAATTTTCATAGATCCATCATGATCTTTTGTCTTTCTCCCACCATTTATTCTATTTTGTGCATGATTGGGTACTGCATGATTGCATAAAGCACCTTGAAAATCAGGCCCAAACAAAGCTGATGCTCCTGCTAATGCAGATAGAGGGGTGCCGCTTAATGGACTTATTAGTATTACTACATCTTTTGGCAAGATAGTTTCATCACAGGATGTAGTAAGTATCCTTTGTGGGATAATTCCGGATAAATCTAAAAATACTTTTTGAATTACCTTTCTAAAGTCATCTGTTATGTCCGGGGTATATTCCAATTGAAAATATCCGGCACTTGAAAAAGCACCTCTTTCGTAATTCTCCTCAAATTCGAATAGATCATAGGAATTCCCAAATCTATCATATAGAATAGAATCCGGATTCGTACTCGTAGCTGTATTACTGGGTAACTCACCACAAAAGTGGATCGCTTGTGCATTGCCTCTATCTGATAAAACTAGCATTAATACTACTATCAGGAAGGAAGGAAGGAAGGAAGGAAGGAAGGAAGGAAGGCTGTACTAGTACCTTCTCGTTGAAGTGAAAGTTTTTCATAAGGTGATGATTTTAAATATTAAAAATGATGTGAATTTTACTATTGTTTGACCCCTTAGA
>CALCSX010000295.1 GCA_937894165.1 uncultured Saprospiraceae bacterium
CAAATCTGTGAAATCTGTGAAATCTGTGAGTCACCCACCAATGCCATCGGCATCCCGAACCGCTCTCTGCGTAAATCCGCGAAATCTGCGGGAGACTATTATACCGCATGCATCTAAATCGAAGCCAAAATCCCCATTTCTCTAAAAATTCCAAGAACTTCCCCAACCCAGTACTCAGAACCCGGAACAGCCGCTAGGCTTCAGAACGCCGAAGCCAATCCTCATCTGTGCCAAATCTGTGAAATCTGTATAATCTGTGAGCAACCAACAAATGCCATCGGCATCCCAAACCGCTCTCTGCGCAAATCCGCGAAATCTGCGGGAGATTCCCATGCCGCAGGCATCTAAAATGAAGCTCTCAAACCAGATTCAATTCCCCAATCCCAAGAACTAATCCAACCTAGAACCCCGGTAACTGAGCGAAGCCGAAGTTAGAACGCCGAAGGCTTCCTCAAAACCTCCTTCCCATACGGCCCCTGACACATCAACAGATCCAATGCCGACATTCCAGCTGTAAAGCCGAACTTATCCGTAAAAACCTGCTCATATTCCACCGAACCGGTAAGTGATGACCCAATTCCCGGCTTGATTCGCCCCCTAAAATCGTAATCCGAAGGGTAATCTCTTTGATAATCTTCTGTAAAATTAATAGGCTTAGAAATCTGAAATGATTTTAATAAAAATTTCAAAATCCGGAGATTAAAATCCCAGAGCAGAGCACCGGGCTCCCGGTAAATACTTTCGATTTCATCAATATAATGAATATAAAAAGGAGCTTTGCCGTAGGCCGACTGAATAGCCTTAAAATGATTCTGATGCCAGGCTGTGGTATAGGAGATCCCAACAGCCTTAATCGGTGTCTGCTGATGCTTGCCCTTATCCAGCGGAATGGAAAGTGTCAAAGGTCCATTCGAACCTAAAATGATGCAGCGATTTCTATAAGAACTTTTTTGGTAGTTCTCAAACTGCTCCAGTTTTAATTCGAAATCTGTGGTGAATAAGGAAAGATACGCTACAGAAGGAAAATATTGACTCTCAATAATTATAGCAGGGGTATCCGGTTTATTCAAATCTTAGTTGATCATGTTTTTGTAAACAAAAAATAAAATAGTAATCAACAGAACTGTAATTATACCCACAATAACTACGAATCTTTTTTGATTAGCAATGTCCTCCTTCGACATTTGATCTTTTCCTTTAACGTAACGTTTTCTCCTAGCCATGATGTTATTTTTGTGCTAATATATAAAATTTAAAGTGATGTTTTTCCAATCCGGAAAAAATTTAAACTATATTTTCCAAAATTTTTAGTAGAATTATATATTATTTCAATTACATACTGACAGATCACCGGCATTTAAAATAAAATTTTCTCTACTACAGTTTGAATTGCAGACTTTTATGTTTAGAATGTAAATATTTTTCTATAATTCATGAAATAAACTTGATATTTTAAAGAACTTATTCCCCTTTCATCTAAAATGATTATCATAAAATTCATTGATCCTCGGATCGACCTTGACATCGGAGGCTCTTATCGAGGAATTTAAGGAAATTCCTTCCAATGTTTTACACCTGCTTAAAGCGACATAACATTGACCAAATTCAAAGGCACCTCTACCCAGATCTATATGAACTTTCTCGAAAGTCTTGCCCTGGCTTTTATGAATAGTAATAGCCCAGGATAATTTCACCGGAATTTGAACAAATGAGCCTGCCACCACCGATACGATCCGCTGCTTTTCTTCATCGAAAGAATACTTTATTATCTCCCAACTTGTAGGCTCGACTTCAATCTCCCGCTCATCGCCATCATCCGTAATCAATACGGAAATGGTATTTTGATGCAGAACAGTAACTATGCCTATAGTCCCGTTCACATACCTCTTCGCAGTATCATTTTTCAAAAACATGACCTGCGCACCTACTTTTAAAGTGAGAAACTCTTCCGTGGGACACAATGCCCTGTTAAATTCACCCAAAATCTGCCCCTGATAAACTTTCGGATTGTCTGGTAGGGCTTTTAAACATTTCAAATTGATAGTATCAGCGGTGGCATTAATTCCGGAAAGTACTATTTCCCCGGGGACTACATTTTCCCGAAAGCTCACCCTTTCATTCAACACCTCATAGGTCTCTTTATCCGCATCGTCCCTTCTTATTTGATCTAATAAATTAATGAAAAATTGCTGCGACTGACGAAAAACCTGTTTCAATTCGTAGGTTTCAAAGTGTGGCAAACCCTCCATGCATTTCGCTGAAAAAAAATAGGGGCTCGAATAAAATTCCCGAAAATACTGCTTCTCAAACTGCCCGGCGACTACGGGCGGCAATTGAAACATATCACCGAAAAAAACCATTTGGACTCCTCCAAAGAAATTGTTATTTTTTTTGACACCTTGTAAAATATAATTAATATGGTCAATGATATCTGCCCTGACCATTGAGATCTCGTCGATCACAATGGTATCTAACTTTTTAATCAAGGAATGATTCTTAGGTCTTCCTAACTCCTCAGAGCTTAATAATTTCGGAGGAATAGAGAAGAATGAATGTATCGTCTGTCCTTGAATATTGAGAGCGGCGATGCCGGTGGGGGCTAGGAAAACCACATTCTTGGCAGTGGTTCTACGGAAAATATTAAGTAAGGTTGACTTACCGGTTCCGGCTTTTCCGGTGACAAAAATATTTAACTTTGAATTTTCTAAAGTATCGAGAACAGATCTAAAATCCTTGCTTAAAACGAGTGGTTGAATATGTGGTGACGAAGGTTCCTGCATCAAATCTTTTTCACTAAAATAATATATACCGGCAAGTGATCGCTGTAACCGCTGATATAATTGTCAAAATCAAAAGTTCTGAATGGATAGCCCTTATATTGCCCGGTTTTCTGAACCAGATAAGGCTTATTGAATACAACATTTTTATAGAAATGAAAACCACCTGAAGTTTCATTTAAGAGCTGATCAGAAATTATTATTTGATCAAAAAGGGACCATGAATCGCGGTAGGCATTAGAACCAATCCCTTTTTTGAAAAGATCATAATAAGGATTATAAAATGATTTAGTCTTTATCGCAGTTTTCTTATCGGATTTTGCCTCCAAATATTTTGTTATACTTTCATTATTGGGGTCATCATTCAAATCACCCATCACGATAATCCCCGCAGTCGGATTAATAGCCAGAATAGAATCTGCTAGCTCCCTATTTTTCAATGCTGATGAATTTCGTCTTGGAGCACTCACTTTCTGGCCACCGCGTCTGGAAGGCCAATGATTGACAGTAAAATGCATCTCCTGACCATCAAAATCACCGGAAACCAGCAATACATCCCTAGAAAATACTTTTTTACCTGATTCGTCAAACATATCGACAGGAACAGCCTTGGAATGGCTAGGCTTGAAATATTTCTCCTGATAAAGAAAAGCGACATCTATGCCCCGGAAATCCTGAGAATCATAGTGAATGATTTTATAATTCCTTTTGGCTATAGCGGGTTGTTTGACAAGGTCTTCCAAAACCTTTCTGCCACTGGGCTCAGGCTTGGGCTCACCGAGTTCGCGGTCGAACGACAAACGGCCAGCGCTTCCCGCGCCGCGGACATTCTCGAGGAAACGATGCGCCTGGTGTTCGGGACAGCGCAAGCCGATTCGTTCTTGATCTGGGCCATCTGGGAGAGCGCAGCCGTTCCTCCTCCCGCCTCGGTGCTGTTCGACAAGAACTCCGAACGCACCGCGGCTGGCGAACGCTACGATGCGCTCATGGCTGGCTGGAACACTGAGCTGCAGTGCCGCATCGATGCCGAGGGTAACTGCCAGTTTACCGGATTTTATGGCGAGTACGAAGTCAGCTCCGGCGGCGCCACCGCAAAGTTTTCCCTCGAGCCGAAGCAAACAGAGCATGCCGTAACATTGAAGCCGAAAGGGCAGTGACCTAGCGGTCCTCGGCCGCCAAACCATGGAGGCACGCGACCGGAGCTAGCCCCGGCGGCGCGGCAAAATAAAGTGCAACCTTCGTAGTGACGCTGCCAATGCCCGGGAAGGCTGCACGACAGCACAGGCGGGTGGCTCAGCTCAGCAGCACGGATTTTGCCTGATTGAGTTTCGCCGCAAGGTAGTGGGAGCCTCCGGGCTTGTCTGGATGCACGCGTTGAATCAGCCTTCGATAAGTCTCGGTCACTTCGGCGTGGCTGGCCCCCTCCGAGAGCCCCAACACCTCGAGTGCCTCGGCGCGAGTCATGTTGCCGCGGACCGCCTTTGCCTCGCCATTGCCATCACCCGTACCCACCTCGCGCTCTTTCGAGC
>CALCSX010000296.1 GCA_937894165.1 uncultured Saprospiraceae bacterium
GGGTGGAAATGTCTTAATTTACTCTATGAATGGACAAGTTATTATGGCATCTCATGCTGATTTTACAGACAAGCAATCGAGTTTAGATGTTTCGAATTTGGCAGATGGTGTTTACATCATCAAAGTTGTCTTGGAGTCAGGGGAGTCTACAGTGATTAAGTTTGTAAAAATGCATTGACATAGGAGTTTCAAATATTTAATTTTACCCATATAACAAATCAAAATTTGAGTAATCTTAGTTGCATCTAGGATTACTCAATTTTTTTTGAATAATGAGAAAGTTATTTATCACAAATATTCAAAATGCTCTTTATTCCCGACTTGTAACTTGAGGAGACCAATAATTTTTTATGTATTGATTTCTAACATATTCATAAAAATAGCATTTATCATCTTATAAAGTATAATATTAATATCTTTGTCGTTATATTCAGGATCGTAATCTGAGTAGTTGCTATTTAGGTTAAAAAAGTCGTTTTAAAACAAAACCGGTTAATGAGTACAGTAACGGAGCAAAAATGGGCCAAGAGATTGTGGATTGCTTTTGGGGCATTTATATTGGCTATGGGATTATTCTTTTTGATATTGTCGTTTTCGAACCTTCCCAGTTTCGAGCAATTAGAAAATCCAAAAACAAACTTTGCCTCGGAGGTAATAGCATACAATGGTCAACCCATCGGTGGTTTTTACATCGAAAACAGAGTAGCCGTCAATTATGAAGATTTATCACCGCATTTGGTCGATGCCCTCATATCCACAGAAGACTATAGATATTATAAGCATTCAGGAATAGATTTCAAGGCATTGGTAAGGGTAGGAATAAAGACAGTATTTCTCGGTCAAGCAAGTGCGGGTGGTGGTTCGACGATTACCCAGCAGTTGGCTAAGAATTTATTTCACGACCCTATCACCACTACCTTAGGTAGGGTAATGCAAAAATTCAAAGAGTGGATTATCGCCGTTAGACTAGAAAACAGATATACCAAAGAAGAGATCATGACCATGTATCTCAATCAGATTGACTTTGTAAATGGCGCTATAGGAATTAAGTCAGCCTCTCAGATCTACTTCGGAAAAGACCCACAAGATCTGACAGTCTCAGAAGCTGCTACTTTTGTAGGTATGTTGCAAAATCCCTCCTTGTACAATCCCGCCCGCCGACCTGAGAGAACCGCAGAGCGAAGAAATATAGTGTTGAGTCAGATGGAAAAGTCGGATATTATCACTACAGAAGTGTACGATTCTTTAAAAACTTTACCTATTGATCTAGCCAATTTCAAAACAGCTTCCCATGAAAAAGGGCTGGCACCTTATTTTAGAATGGAAGTAGCGAAAGATGTTAAAAAAATATTAGCTGACGAGAAAATAAAAAAGCCGGATGGCACTTCCTACAATGTGTATAAGGATGGATTGAAAATCTATACCACCATTGATCCTGAAATGCAAAAACTTGCTGAGGAGGCCATGGTAGAGCATATGCGAGGTCTACAAAATACTTTTTTTAAAGTTAGAAAAGACAGAGATCCCTGGACCTATCCGCACGAAAAAGCTAGCAAGGAACTTCGGGCAAATTCATTGGACTATCTTATGCGGACTTCAGAGAGATATTCTCGCACCTACAATAGTATGATGGTCGAGGCATTGACTATTTTAAATGATGAAACAGGTGATTTAGGTCTGGATGTACCTGATTTCAGATTTTTAATTACTGTAAATGATTCCAATGAAGCCAAGGCTAAATTTGCATCCGCTAAGATTTCTAAAAAGAATCAGGAAAAGTATTTAACAGTTTTAGAAAGTGAATCTTGGCCGGAAGTAAAGGAGAAATTTCTCGCATTCGAGCAGAAAGTCAAGGATGATTTCAATAAGAAGACGGCAATGAGGGTATTTGCCTACAATCCTCCTTCATACGAAAAGGATACCACCATGACGCCTCTTGATTCTATAAAATATCATCGAATGCATTTGCAGACAGGAATGATTGCAGTGGAGCCTAATACGGGCTATGTGAAGGCGTGGGTAGGCGGAATAAATTATAAATATTTTCAATATGATCATGTGCGGACCTCGCGCCAGGTGGGTTCTACATTCAAACCATTTGTATACGCTACGGCCATAGCCATGCAAGGATTTTCGCCTTGCTTCCCGGTTTTGGATGAAAAATATGTTATCCAGAAAGGGGAGGGCAGCTTTGGCTTGCTGGAGCCTTGGGCACCGGAAAATTCTAACGGTAAATTTACCGGACAAACCTATACCTTATATCGGGCACTGAGAGAGTCGGTTAATACAGTTTCAGTATATTTAATGAAGCAGTTGGGAACACCTGAACCAATTAGGGATTTACTAAGAAATATGGGCGTTGATGTCGATGCTAAGCGAAATGATGGAGAAAATAGAGTTCCATCGCAACCTTCGATAGCCTTGGGAGCAGCAGATTTAACGGTAATGGAAATGACCGGTGCTTATACTACATTTGCCAATAACGGCGTCTACAATAAACCTGTCTTTATCACTCATATTGAAGATGCAAATGGTCGGGTTATTTACAGAAATGTGCAGGAGGAAGTAGTGGCTTTGCCTCCCAATGTGAATTACGCCATGGTGGAAATGTTAAAACAATCCAAGGGCGGAGGCTATGCACAAATCAAAAGTGATGTTGGTGGAAAGACCGGAACTACTAATGACTATGTCGATGGTTGGTATATGGGAATTTCTCCCTCTCTGGTGGTGGGAACTTGGGTAGGTGGTGATGATACCTGGATTCGATTTTTGAATCTTGCACAAGGGCAGGGTTCTGTGATGGCAAGACCGATTTACCAAAGATTTTTAAAGAAATTAGAGGCTAGTGAGAGTTTGGATTACGATTACAACCGAAGATTTTTCAAACCGGAAGGCGGCATAGAGATAGTCACAGACTGTGCTGAATATAACAGAATGCACAATATTTCAGGAGCCGAAAAGGATTCGCTCGATCTTTTCAGCGATGATTTCTTCTAGATTGAATAAATTGATATATGAAGAAAATATTTTCCGGCAAAATTAGCAGAATAAAATTTTTATATACTCTGGGCCTATTGGTCTTAGCCGGGTTGAGTTGCGTGCCGCCGCAACCACCTTCCAAGGAAATAATAGACATTGACCTTAAATTAAATTCTTCCCAACAAGCCATTATTGAATTCCATGATCAACTTTTAGCTGACAGTCTGGCATTATACTTGGACAATGAAGATGTCAATTTAAGGTATTTGTCTGCTCGAGCGTTTGCAAGCATGTCAGCGAAAGATCATTCCGAAAAATTAAAAGAGCTTCTAATGGATACGGTTAGAATGGTGGCAGCGATGGCAGCATATTCGATCGGACAACAAGCTGATTCCTCCTATCAGCAAGCTCTTCTTGACGCCTTTAAGCAGAGAGATTCCATTGGTGTTAACAATATACTTAACTGTAATATTTTGGAAGCCATAGGCAAATGCGCAGCGCCTAAATATTTAGATCTGATTGCCACAGCAGGCAGCTATCGTAATACAGACACACTGCTTCTTCTGGGGCAGACGCGTGGCATCTATCGCTATGGTGTGCGAGGGATAATTAGTACCAAGGGAACAGCAAGGATGGCTTCTATTGCTGTCGATGATACATTTCCTGAGGAAGCTAGAATTATGGCGGCTCATTATTTACAAAGGATTAAGGGGCTGGAATTAAATGAATATCTAGAAGATATATTGAAAGCAATTAGTTCTAGTGAAAATGTAGACTTGAAAATAGCCCTGTTGGAAAGCCTTAAACACATTAAGCAAGTGGAAGTTTTGATCTATTTAATACAAAATATCCCCCATCTTGAGGATGAAAGATTTAAAACAGCCTCTATTCAAGCTTTCAGGAATTTTGATTTTAATTCTTATATCGCCACTTTGGAATATCTGTTACAGACCGCCGGACATTTGACAAGGTGGGTGGTGGCAGATTTTTTGTTAGCCAATATTTCTTCAAATGAAGCGGGCAAAATAATGGCCTTGGCAGAGATTCAGGATGAACCCATTACAAAGGTGAAATTATTAAAAGCTGCCTACCGACATTTGCCTAGGTTTTATGTGAATTCAAGAGATGCAGTTAAGGATCAAATCATAGCGCTGTATACTTCGAGCGGAAATATCGGTCAAACTGTAGAGGTGGTTCATGCTTTGGGTGAGGACTTTATGAATTTAGATTTACTTATTGATATAGTCGAGACTACTGAGATTACGGCTCTGCGCACAGCGGCTATTGAAAATATAATTAAAATTGTTTCTTCATCGGAATTTAATGTGTCAAACCGGCTGGTAACTGAGGAAATGATCGTTAAGGTGAATGCTATCTTACTGTCCCAATTCAAATCAGGTGATATAGCGGCTGTTTCACTAATTGCAGAATATGCTAAATCGAATAAGGAAAAATTATCCACTTATGGCTTCTCCTCCGGAATTTTAGACAGTGTCTATCAAAAAATAGTCCTTCCGGCAGGAATTGAAGCCAAAAGATCTTTGGCTAAAACATTATCAGAATGGAATGGCTATGAATACGAGGAAATAATTGTGCCTTTCAATCATCCAATAGATTTCTCCTTATTATCAGGCCTTCCGGAAAATCCCAGAGCCAATATTAGTACTACAAAAGGTGATATTATTATAGAATTTTATGTAAATGAAGCCCCCGGTACAGTGTCAAGTTTTATTAGATTGATGAAGTTAAACTATTTCACACGGAAAAAATTCCACAGAATAGTACCTAATTTTGTCACACAAGGAGCTTGTAATAGAGGCGATGGCTACGGGAGTTTAGATTTTACGATAAGGTCTGAATTTAGTCCATTGTACTATGATCAGGGCGGTTATCTAGGAATGGCATCTGCAGGACCTCATTCTGAATCCCAACAAATTTTCATTACACATACAGCGACACCTCATTTGGACGGGAGATACACTATTTTTGCAAAAGTAGTGGAAGGTATGGATGTAGTATTGAAATTGTCCCATGAGGATAATATAGATCGCATTAAGATGGTCACTTTGGAACTAATGTGATCATAGATTAACATGATTTAACTTTTATTTTGCCAAATGTCAGCGCAAATCCATTCATTGGAAATTAAATAATATTTGTAAATTTGACCACTTCAAAAGAAAAAACAATAAAAATGGAACTAAAAAGGACAGCATTAGACACAGTACACATCAATCTTGGAGCCAAAATGGTTGATTTCGCAGGCTACAATATGCCTGTTCAATATTCAGGAATTATTGAAGAGCATATGAATGTTAGAAATAATGTCGGTGTATTCGATGTTTCACATATGGGTGAATTTATAGTAAAGGGGAAAGATGCACTATCTTTTTTACAGAAAGTGACTTCCAATGATGTCTCAAAATTAGAGATTGGTCAAGTACAGTATTCTTGTTTTCCGAATAAAGATGGTGGTATTGTCGACGATTTACTTGTTTACAGATTGTCTGAAGACAAATGCAGTGAGGGAGAAAAGGCATTTATGTTGGTGGTGAATGCTTCCAATATTGAAAAAGATTGGAATTGGCTGCAAAAGAATAAAGAGGGCGATGTTCACATGACTGATATTTCTGAGCAAACAGGACTTTTGGCAGTGCAAGGGCCTAAGGCTGTGGATGTATTAAGCCAACTGACGGATCTGGATTTGAAAGGCATGAAATATTACCATTTTGATAAAGGAGTGATCGCCGGCTTGGAGAATGTATTGATTTCTGCTACAGGGTATACCGGTGCGGGTGGCTTTGAAATTTATATTGATAACAGTAAGATTGAAGAACTTTGGAATGCGATTTTTGAAGCCGGAAAAAGCACTGATATTAAACCTGTCGGATTGGGTTGTAGAGATACACTTCGACTTGAGAAGGGTTTTTGTCTTTATGGGCATGAAATAGATGACACTACTTCACCTCTGGAAGCAGGATTGGGTTGGATTACTAAATTGAACAAAGGAGATTTTAATTCCAGTGAAATATTCCAAAAACAAAAGAAGGATGGAGTTGTTAAGAAACTGGTCGCTTTTACAATGAATGACAGAAGAGTTCCTAGACAGGGATATGAAATAGTGGATTCGTCTGAAAATGTGATTGGAAATGTAACATCAGGAGGTTTGAGTCCATGTTTGGAGAAAAATATCGGAATGGGCTATGTGCCCGCCGCTCTTGCCAAAGTCGGAAATACCATCGGAATCAGGTTTGGTAAGAAAGTATTAGAAGCTGAGGTAGTACCACTGCCTTTTGTATAAATATTGAAAGGAGATAAATAAATAATGGAATATACAGAGACTAGAAATCAATTTATCGCTTCATGGGGAGAGCTGGGAGTGCGATGGGGAGTAAGCAAAACAATGGCGCAATTGCACGCCTTAATGTTGATAAATTGTGAGCCTGTTTCCTATGAAGATGTTATTTCTGAATTAGATATTTCACGTGGTAATGCACATAATAATATCCATAATCTCTTGGAGTGGGAGTTGATTTACAAAATAGATGTTGAGGGAGATAAGAAAGATTATTTTGTTGCAGAGAAGGATGTGTACAAGATTTTTCAAAGAATTTTGATTCAAAGAAAGAAGGAGGAGTTGGATCCCTTAATAAACCAACTGAGATCACTTTCTTTATTGCAACCAAGCTGTAAAGAGTCCAGAGAATTGAAGAAAATAATTAATGATTTGTCTTTCATTAGCGATAAAGCAGATTCCCTATTGAATATCATTTTAAAATCAGATATTCAGTGGCTAATGTCCGTTTTGGGAAAAATGGTCAGATAGTTTTCGCATTTATATGTAGTTTTGCATAAAATAAATTCATGAAAATAATTCCCTTTGCTGCCAGCTTGCCTAAATTGAAATTGATAGCATCTGCGGATTCGTTCTTTGGGACAGTAAAATATGATTATCCATTGTATCGACAAAATGGATTTTTCGAAAAACACACACATACTTCCATTTTCGTCTATCGCATACGAGGAAGTTCTGGGAAACATATCGGCATTTTAGCATGTGCAGATATCGATGACTATTTGGATGGCAAAATCTTAAAACATGAAAACACACTTGCTGCCAAAGAGCAAGAGATGATCAACTTATTGATTCAGCGAAAAGCGATGGTTAAGCCTGTTATGCTGGCTCACAAGCCCCACAAAAACTTATCTGAAATTTATAAAAAAGTAATTCAGGAACAAGATCCTGCGATGACTTTAGTATTTGAAAATTTGGATGAAGTGCACGAATTATGGGATGTTAAAGATGAGGCAACAATACGTTCTATACAAGATATTTTTGAGGCAGATATCGAGCAACTTTATATTGCCGATGGTCATCACAGAACTTCCACCAATGCATATTTGTATCAAAACTTGAAGGACGCCAAAGAAGCAGTATCTTTTAAAAAGCTTCTAAGTGGCTTTTTCGCCTTTGATCAGTATAGCATTTACGATTATAACAGGTGTGTAGAGGCTTTGACCAATATTACCCCCTCACATTTTGTAGCGCAACTTTCGAAGTATTTCGATATTGAAATATTGAAAGTGCCGGGCCTGCCCTCCCAAAAACATCAAATAACGATGGTGATGCGACGTGAGTGGTATCTTTTGACTTGGCGCAAGAAAGTGCTCAAAGAATATAAAGATGAGGATGTTTTATTGGATGCTGCGCTGCTCGACGAAAAGGTTTTTAAAAAGATTCTTGGTATAGCGGACACCAGATCAGATAGTCGAATCAATTATATTTCCGGAAGGAAGGGTATCCCCGGAGTATTGAAATATGTTTTAAAGGATGAGGTTAATGTAGGTTTCTTTATCCAAGCTGTGACGATGGAAGAAGTGGTGAAAGTAGCAGATCTGGGGAAAGTCATGCCGCCCAAATCCACTTGGTTTGAGCCAAGAGCAAAGAATGGCATTGTGGTAAAAGATGTTAGATTATGATTAAGAAGTTTTCAGCTGAGAAAATATTCGGAGAAGAGCGCAAGTTTGAAAGTGAACAGGTTTTGATTTTTGATGACGAAAAATTAATCGCAATTGATTCTGTGAATGACCATGATGCCAGTTCTGTAAATTTTCTGAAAGGTGCACTTATACCCGGATTTATCAATACGCACTGTCATCTGGAACTCTCCCATCTGAAAGGTAGAATAGACTCGGGCACCGGCTTGATTCCCTTTATTACCGGAGTGGTAAGCATGCGGGGAGCTGAACAAGAGATCATCGATGAGGCTATTCGTGCAGGCGATCAGGAAATGTACGAGGGAGGGATTGTAGCTGTCGGGGATATTTCGAATAAAACAGACTCATTTGCTGTAAAGCGATCCAGTAAGATAAGATATTACACTTTTGTTGAATTGTTTGACTTTATGCAAGAGGAGAAAGCGATGGATTTCGCCCAACCGTATTTAGATGTATTTTCAGAAGCGCCGGATTCTGCTAAGGATAGAAAAGCACTAACACCACATGCCCCTTATTCTGTAAGTAAAAAGTTGTTCGAAATTATTTCTGCCAATAATCCATCCGGACGGAAGACTATTAGTATTCATAATCAGGAGACTTTGGCAGAAAATGAATTTTTTTTGACTAAAACCGGAGCGTTTATAGAATTTTATAAGAATTTTAATTTCCCGATTGAGCATTTTCAGGCAAGTAATAAGAGTTCTATTCACTATCCCATGCAGTACTTAGATAGCAAAGACAGGGTATTGTGGGTACACAACACCATGACCAGTACTCAAGATGTGGAAATAGCAAGAGCTTGGAATCCTGAGGTTTTCTGGGCCACCTGTCCCAACGCAAATTTGTATATTGAAAATAAAATGCCCGACTATGCCGCTTTGCTGAGAGCAGGGGCGAAAATGACGATTGGAACCGACTCTCTCACTTCCAACTGGCAACTGTCTGTGTGGGAGGAAATCAAAACCATCCTAAAATATAAGAGTTTTATTCCGATGGAAATGGTTTTGTCCTGGGCGACCATTAACGGTGCGGAGGCATTGGGGATGGAGGATGAACTTGGCTCATTTCAGGTCGGGAAATCCCCCGGATTGGTAAATATTTTGCCGGATAGCGAGGGGGAAGTCTCAGGAAATTCAAATATCAAAAGGATTTTATAATTAGAGCGGTGGAAGTGCCGGTTTTTTTAAATCAAAGCCTTTAATTCCTCAAACCTTTGTATTTCATTTTTCCAATTTTTTTCCGGGTATTTATTTGTAAAAGTAAGCAACTTTTCTTCCAAAGAAATGATGAATTTTCTGTAAGAATCACTTTGGGTATGGAGTGGTCTATGATTTAATTCATTCTGGATGGAATTCCATTTTTTTAACCATTCGACTGTTTCATCAGGAAAATAGGTTTCTGCGAATTTTCCATAAATGTATTTTATAGCTTTATCATTCGGATGTATTTTGTCGTCTTTGTAAAATTGATAGTCTCTCAGCTCATCAATCATGATTTCATAAGCAGGAAAATAGCTTGTATTATCCTTGAATTGTTTAATTAATTCCTCCACGAATAAGAGCAGATTAGCCTTGCTCAAATTGTTTTCGTGCAGACCATCTTTGAGATGTCTTACAGGACTCACAGTAAATATAATGTGTAAAGAAGGGGATTTATTTAATAGCAATTCGATTGTATTTACCCAATCTTGTAAAAATTCGCTATAGGATGTAAAACGTCTATCAAATTTATTTGCCGGCAATTTATGGCAATTGGCGACCGGCAATTTTCTGTCTGCTGTTTCAAATAAATAAGAGGTGCCAAAAGTCAGTATCAAAATTGGCTGCTGACCGGATAAATACGCATTTACTTTAGTTTTATTATCGTATATTTTACTCTCCAAAATGGTCAATTCTCTGGATGCTAGTGAGCCGTGTCCACCCCACCAACGCCACAGCCCGTCATGGTGTATGAACTCGTCAGCCTGGGGTGTTGAGGTTGAAAAAGATTCTTGAATAATCTTTAAAAGCGGAATGGGATGATATATTGTTCCGAATGGATTAGCGAGAAGGTCAAATTTGTTTTCGGAGAGTATTGAAGCAATATTATCGGCAAAGCATGAGCCAAGGCTAACAACTTGCTTCTCAGATGTAAGAATTTTGAAGGTTTTGTTATTAGACATACTTATTAGGAGTAATTTAAAATTTTAAAATTAAATATGTATTTTGTGTGCGATGTGAATGGCATGTTTTTTAACGTATTTAGGATTATTTTTGTTAATATTCTATTAATATATTGAAAAGCATTTAGAAATAATTAAATTAGAGCTTTGAATAAAAATAAATAAAATGCTACCTTTGAAAAAAGAATAGTTTAATCCAATACCATTATGAAGAAATTTTATTACGCAGTTCTATTTTTTATAAGTGTTTCTGTTGGTTTGCAAGGCCAGGATATGCACTTTTCACAATTCTATGCAAATCCACTGGATTTAAACCCCGCAATGACAGGTGTAATGGATTGTAATATAAGATTCAATTTGAATTACCGAAATCAATGGGCGTCGGTATTAAAATCGAATGCTTTTCAAACGATATCTGCCTCATACGATCAGAAATTCCCGGTTTTCAGAGATGATAATTTTGCATTCGGAGCTTCACTTTGGGGTGATAATGCAGGCTCTTTAGATTTTGCCACAGTTCGTGGAATGCTTAACTTTGGTTACAGCAAAAAATTGGGAGGTGGAAGAAATTATGGACATTATTTAACAGCAGGTGTTGCTGTAGGTGTCCAGCAAAAAAATATTGATTTATTAAAGGCGCAGTGGGGAGATGAATATGAATCGTCAACAGGCGGACCCACAGGTAGCACGAATGAAATGTTTATTGAAAACGGTTCTGTACTATATCCTGATGTAAGTGCAGGCTTAATGTGGTATAGTATTTTAGATCAGAATAATAGTGTTTATATTGGTGCCTCATTTAACCACTTGACAAGACCTAATGAGAGGTTTTTGGTCGGAAACGAAAATGTAGTGGCACTATACACCAAATATACGTTCCATGCGGGAGCTGAGTTAGCAAGATCATATTCCAAGGTGAGTTTACTGCCGGGAATGGTAACAATGTTTCAAGGACCGGCATTTCAGTTGAATGCAGGAACGTCAATTAGATTTATCTTAGATAATACAAGATGGTCTTATCAAGCTTTCCAAATAGGTGCATGGATGAGAGTATCCAATCACTTTGAAGAGACTATCACTGCTGATGCATTTATTCTATCCACGAGAGTTGATTACAACCAATTTAGTTTTGGTTTCTCTTATGACTTTAACGTCTCAGCATTGAGAACTGCTTCTAATGGAAATGGAGGATTCGAAGTTTCTTTACAGTATTTGATTTGTGGTCCTGAGAAAAGAGGTGTTTACTGTCCTAAATTCTAAAAAAAATATTTAAATCTTAATTCAACATAAGAACGAGAAATATCTTGGCTTTTTGCTTAGGTCTTTCTCGTTTTTTTCTTTGTCGTATTCGCAAAAATGATTAATTTGGCATACTTTAATATGAAACTTTAAACTCACCGCTATGTTTTCATCAAATAAATCCAACGGAAAGACCCCACCCGCGAATGCTAAAACTCCGAATAACTTCAATTACCTGGTAGAAGGTTCTAGTTTTGAAGGTAAGGTAAAATCAAAAAGTGACTTTCGAATTGACGGATATTTCAAAGGCTCATTGGATTGTACCTCAAAGGTGGTCATTGGTCCTGAGGGAAATTTCGATGGAGAAATTACCTGTGAAAATGCTGTAATAGAGGGAAAATTTTCAGGAATAATAAAGGTAACTTCTCTTCTCACCGTGAAAGACAAAGCAACAATTGTGGGAGATGTAAGTACAGACAAATTGATGGTGCAAGAAGGTGCGCATTTCCATGTAACCTGCGCTATGGGAAGTCAATCTGATACGACAAGCTATGTTCAAAAAGAAAATGTAAAAACGCCTCCAACGGTAAAATAATGTCATTCGGGAAAAAACCAATTATTGAAAATAAAAAGGTTAATTCTTACCTGAAATACTCCGGTATTGGCTTTCAATTGATTGCAGTAATATTGATTGGAGTATTTGCAGGAAGATATTTGGACGAGAGATTTCAAAATGATACTCCCTACTTCACAGCAGGTTTGATTTTAGTTTTGTTAGTGGTCTTTCTCCTCAAATTAATTCGAGACTTAAATGCTGAAAATAAGTCAGTAAAATAAGTGGGAATTTTTAGTCGATCTTAGAAATATAAATGAAATTAAAAGCTAATACCAAACTTCTTATAGATGTTTCTCTTATATTAATTATCAATTATCTCTTTTTTGTTGCTTTAAATAGGATGAAATGGTTCGAATTGAATCAAGAGATATTTTTAAAAATTTCATTGATCTACATCATTTTATGTATCCTGACTTTTATTATTGGAAGGATACTTCATACCTTGAGGCGGGATGGTAAGTCTATTTTTATTTTTGTTTTAGGGACGATGGTATTGAAGACAGTGATTAGTATTGGATTAATTGTAGTATTATTCGGACTGGGAGAATTGACGCAGAAAGGAGAAATTATTCCTATATTATCTATATACTTAATTTATACATATTTGATAATTAGAATTCTTAAATATATTGATAAATAAACATATATAATATTTATAATATGAAAGATAAAATTAAATTTGTTGTGGATCAAATCGTAAAAGGGGAGGTAGACGCGGCAACTTCAGAGGAATTAGACATAATCGATTTAGGTGAGAATAACTTTAATATCATTGAAGACAATCATTCTTACAATGTCAAAATTCTCAATTACGATTTACAAAGCAAGAGCTATGAAGTTGCTGTAAATGGAGAGATCTTTCATGTTTTGTTAAAAGATGAGTTGGATCAAATGATTGAAGACTTGGGCTTTGAAGTGATGGAACAGACCACGGAGAGTAAGATTCTTTCGCCTATGCCCGGAATGGTTTTAGAGATATTTGTTAACGAGGGACAGGAGATAAAGGCGGGAGAAAAACTTTTGATATTAGAAGCTATGAAAATGGAAAATGTCCTTAAGGCAAAACATGATGCTACGGTTCAAAAGGTTCATGTCATTACCGGACAGGCCATAGATAAAAATCAATTACTTATAGAAATGGAATAGCGTAAAAATAGTCGAAAAAGCTTCCTTTTAGGGAAACGATTTTCGACTATTTTTTAAATCTTTATAAATTATTGTAACTACTTATTTAAGTAATGTGCAGTGAAGAAAGTACGGTATAAATCCGCCTCCCGCAGTTTCAATATTTCTCTATAATTATTCTGAGTGATCACGAATATTTCTCCTTGCTCTGCATTGGGAAAGAATTCTGAATTTCTCTTCTGTGCTTCCGAAAAATATTTCATTGCTTTATCAGAATTTGTAAAGGTACGTATCAGGATCAGTTGCGTCCCTGTGTTGATATCCAAAGTTATACTTGAGGTTTTCAAATTCTCCAATCTGTAATACTTTTGGTTAAAGTTGCTGATGAAATTTTTAGCTTCCTCAAAAGATGATTTTCCGTTTTTCCAGATGACCATTGCATAGTGGAATTTATCATCTTCAGCTTTGAAAATCTCAGCAGCTTCCCCCGTCACCACCGTCCCTCCCTCTGGGCTGTCGCTTGCTTGACCCAGTAATCTCAGTATTTCTGAGGCTTTAATCTGTTCAGGTGTTCTTTTATATTGAGAGACAATCCTTTTAAGTTCATTAATATAAGCTTCTCGCCCTTCTACATTCCCCATACTCATTGCACCAACAAGTGCAAATTTTGGTTGAAGGCTTAATTTTTGGTATGATCTTTCACCCTCTTTGGCCAATGCGATAGCACTTTCATAATCTCCCGATTGAAATGTGGCATAAAGAACATCGTAATCATCCTTCGCTCTTTCAGCTACTGTTTTTTCCCCTGTTAATTGGGAACTGAGAGCCTTAGCAAGATCTGAATTTTTGTATTTTTTGAAGATCTGCTCTTTATAATAATTGGCTTTTGCATAATCTTCTAATTCGTTATAATTTAAATGTAGTAGAAAGAATGCCTCCAATTCATGATCAGTTTCCGGGAAATCCTTCAGGAATTTTTCCAGAATTTCAGAGCTTTTGGAATAATCTTCGAGTTTTTCTCTAAATAGTTTTCCTATTTTAAAAGTTGAGGTCTCAATTTTTTTCATTGCGGCAGCAAGTTCTTCCTCCGTACTTGGCACATCGCTTAAAAGTTGGTCGATTTCTGCTTTTGAAATTGATTTTTTCAGCAATCGAGCACTAGAGGCGATATCGCCTCCGCCTGATTTTTCCTCAGCTCCTGACCGTCTACTTCGTCTCCAATCATCTTGTAAAGCTCGATTTCCCCATTTATTTTCAAATTCTCTGATACCTTTTTTCAGAATTTTATCATCGTAAGCGAAAAACTCACTCTTCACCTGCGCACTTGCTCCTCCGGGAGAGGCAAAACTTACAGCTTGCGCGGTTGCCATCCTACCGCCGCCCATATTGGCCTTAGCGCCGGCAGCGGCAGCTTGTTTCTGACTCTCTAGTTTCTCTTGAATCTTTTTATTTCGGATCTCTAAGGCTATTGCTTCCTGTTCTTCGGGTGTCATTTTAGAAATTCGAATCAAACTATCCTGAAGTTCAACATTTTGCATGTTATCGGCTATTTCGCGAATATTGTTCCTCTTCTTTTCAAGATCTTTGCGCAGCGGATTATTATCAGGCATTAGCACCAGCGTCGAGTCATAATACAATTTGGCAGGCAAATAATCCTCTTCTTCATAATGTAAATCACCCAGCTTGTTGTAGCTTAAGATTTTGTATGTTGGCGTACTTGAAATCGGTCGAACTGCCTGTTGAAAATTCTTTTTAGCGGCGACTAAATTGTTATTATCGAGTTCTACTTCACCGATATAATAATAGATTCTATCTTCGAAATCCTCATTTTTCGGGTCTTTAGACAATTTCATTAAATCAGCGATGGCTTTATCTTTGGAAGATCCTCCTCCTTTTAGGCCGGCGGTAATTGAATTTATTTGAGCCGTAAAGGACAATTCATAAGCAGGTTTTAAACGCACTACTTGATCGTATGTATCCTGAGCCTCTTTGAAATTTCTATTTTTTTCATACAGTTGGGCTAAAATGAAAGTTAGCCTTGCCTTCTCTGTTCTATCTTTTTCTAATTCAATAGCACTTTTAAGGTAAGGAACAGCTTTGGCATAGAACTCTTGATCAATGTAATAATAGGTGTACACTTTAGCAATTTCTTTCCGTGTCTCCTGATCCATATCAGGATCTTCTTCGAGTCTGGTTAAAAGTCGATTGGCAGTAAGATATTGCTTCCTTTTAACATAGGTTTGAGCTAACAAAAGCAATCCTTCATCATAAATTATTCGATGTTTGAACTTGCCTTCATACTTTGTTGAAGGTGCTTTCTCCGCTTCAGTTTGAGCATCTTCCTCTATTTTCTCGTCTATTTTTTCCTGAATAGTTTTTGCTTTTTTGGGCTCATCAGGGTTTTCATTCTTCGGAGGAGGAGGAGCTGTAGGATTATTTATAGTACTTCTTTTTCCTTTTTTGGCGTCCTTCTGTCTTTGCTTAATGGCCTTTTTCCTCTCCTTTTGGAGCTCTTTTTTAGTCTTTTCTCTTTCTTTTACAATTTCTTCTCGCTCCTTTGCTCTTTCCTTAACTTCCTTTTGTCTTTCTTTTTGCTTAATTTCTCTGAGCTTGGCTTTTTGAGCTCTGGATACCTGAGCGGAATTCCTTTGGCTTCCTTTTTCAAACTCTTGTTGAAAATAAAGGAGACTTTGTTCTGCTGTTTCGTAATCTTGTTTTAGGAATTGAGATTTTCCTACCAGTAAATAGGAGTCATCTACCCAATAACTTTCACCATGCAATGCTACCACCCTGGAAAGTTTCTCGATTACCAGATCACAATCGGCAAAAACCGCACTTGGATTTGGTGCCTCCATATAAGGGAAAACCGGGAGGAGTTTTGTGTAATCAGGCGGAACTTGTGCGTTAAGCGTATTTTCACTCTTAACAATTAATTCATTAGCATTGAAATATCCATTATATCTTGCTGTTAAATTATGGTAGAATCTTTTTATACCTGAAACGTCACTTTTTTGCTTAGTTACGGTACATGCTGTAAGCGTAATAATAAGGCTTAAAAGCGTTATATTTAGAAATAAATTATTTTTTTTAATCATGGAGATTTGATTGCATTCAAATTTCTTTACAGTTCAACTTTTATTTAACTGAATTACACGCAAATTTATTTTATTTTTGGCACTATGAGTGAAATTAAAAAAGAAAAAAAGACAATCGGTCAAAAATTGAGGCAAAAGTACCGTTTTGTCTTGCGTGATGAAGAAAATCACGAGATACTTTCCTCTATTAATCTAAGAGTTATTTCGGTCATTTTGATTATTGGTTCAATAATTGCGCTTTTTTACTTCGTTGGCTTTATTTCGGCCTTTTTAGAGCCTGTGCGGGATGTTTTTAGGACCAAAGAAGAGGTTGAAATGGAGGAAGTGATTCAATTGCGAGATAGATTGAAGGAAATGGAGACGATAGTAGAGGTGCAGGCGAATTACAATGCATCCATACAAAAATTATTGACAGGGGGAAAAATTGGTGATGAAGAAGCTGATAGTCTTTTGAATAGCCTTGAAAACTCACAGAAGATTTTGGAAGAAACAAAAGAAAAGCCCGTAGAAGAGATCAAAGTAAAGGAATTAGAGAAAGGCACCATTTCGGAGAGGACAATTTCTCAGATGTATCTGCTACCTCCTGTAACAGGGAAGGTAAGTTCTGCCTTTGATGAGGATATAAAGCACTTGGGATTGGATATTGTGGCTCCAAAAAATTCGGCGATAATAGCAATCACGGATGGCTACGTGGTTTATGCAGACTGGTCATTGGAGACAGGGAATACTATTGTCATTCAACACGAGAGTAATGTTATTTCAATTTATAAACACAATTCGATGTTATTGAAAAGGATTGGTGATTATGTGAAGGCGGGTGAGGCGATTGCAATTATTGGAAATACAGGTTCTTTATCTTCCGGTCCTCACTTGCATTTTGAGTTGTGGCATCAGGGCAAGCCATTGGATGCGGCTAATTATATAAAGTTTGATTAGGAATTTGAATTTCAGGGATTTGGGGATGCCTCCGGCATGGGAGTCTCCCGCAGATTTCGTGGATTTACGCAGAGAGGGGTTTGGAGAGCGGTTCGGGATGCCTGCGGCATTAGTGTGGCTCACAGATTACACGGATTACACAGATTTAGCACAGATGGTAATTTTCTCCCGAGAATATCCCACATTTCGAAGAATTGGTTCGGGATGCCTTCGGCATCATTTTTTTGGACGCAAAGAACGCAATGAACCGCAAAGGGCGCCAAGATTATTTAATTTTAGAAAAACATAAAATAATAAAACGCATTTTTATTTTAAATGCCTAACCTTTATTTACGCAGTAAATAGTAAACTCTTTGCGATCTTGGCGCCCTCCCTTGGCGTGCTTTGCGTAAAAAAACTTGATGAGTGAAACGAATTAAGTCAAGCTTTGTATCCTTTGTGCCTCCTTGGAGTCCTTTGTGGTAAAAAAATCATGATGAGTGAAACGAATCAATGAAAAATTATTGCGGAGTATTCCGGTTGGGCTTTGTCTTATTTATTAAAAATTGAAAATAGTTTAAAATAGTTTTAGATGAAAAGATTGAGCTAAGGCACATTTACAAACTTGCGCCAGCATTGGTCGGACTATCTTCAATTGATCATATTTCTATTTATTTTGATTTCATCAGAGCTTATTTAATTCGATTTTTTATAAAATATCATCCACACTAAGAAGTGATTTTTTTATGTAGAAAAATATTTTTATATTTTTTTTAAAAATAGTTGTAAAAATTTTATGGAATTTTTAAGTTTTTGCGTCTTATATATAAAGGAAATGTTTTCTACCTTTTGACAATCGACAATGGGTTGAAATATTTAGATAAGACATAATTTTTTTTAATTTAAATTCAATAAAATGATACACTTAATTGAAGCATTAACATACAGATTTAATGCAAAGTATAACGCTAAAGCTACGTTTGAGATTGAAAGTCGTGCAAAGCAAGGAACTTTCACAGTAAATGGTAAGACATATCTATTATTATGGCTGGCTGAGCCACGAGTAGAAGACCTAGAACGCATGATAAAGAAAAATGGAAAAGAAAATGTAATCTTATTCTGTAGAAAATTATATAGTACAGGTCATGCCTTGCTGAGGAGGGAGGGTGTCAGCTATCTGGAAGGCTGGGATGGAAAATTGTATTTTGTAGATGCAACCGAAGAAGCGAATGAAATGGTTGAAGGTTAAAAAGAATTCCGTATTTCGAGAAATGAAAATACTTTGAGCTTTCCACAATAAGAGAAATTGGTAGAAATGGTTTCAGGTTCTATCTGATATTGAAGGAATATTTTTTCTTCCTAATTTGAGGAAAAAAATCAATATTGCGGCAGTTAAAAGAATGTACTCCAACCACCACCACCAGCCCATTTGGATATATCTATCATAAAAGAAGTAGCTTAGGTATGATAAATAAGACCAAAGGATGAGAAATCGATATTTGCTCGAAAAAATAGAAAAAACTATAATCCAGGATAGGTACCAGGGGTGGATCGTTGTAGCTAAAGCGAAATAGATTGAAAATATTACAGCCATTTTCCCTACCATTTCATCCTTTTCGGAACCTCGGATATATTTAATGGATATTAATAGGAGGATCATTGCAGAAACTATTGTTAAGAGAGGACCTAAAAATTGAATTGGATTATAGCCAATAATGGCATGAATTATTTCTCTTATTACGAAATAAATATAGGCATTAAATTCAAAGTTTCTGAAGTACAAATCCAGTGAACTACTGAAATGGTTTATCATCTCAATGGATAGAAAAGGGGCTAGTGTTATATAAAATATGATTAAGCTATAAAACAGGTAGAGCATACCTTTCTTTATTCCCAAATGACGAATTACGAGCGGGAAAATGATAATTGGAAGTAGTTTTACCGATATTCCAAGGCCTAAAAGTGTGGCAGAAGAGATAGTGAATTGCTTCAATAGTGCATAAATTGCTGCCAGTGTAAAGAAAATCGCCAAACCTTCTGTGTGTAGATTTCCGGAAAATTCTAATATTATTAAAGGGTTGAAGGCGTATAGTATTGAAGCAGATATTGGTTTTCTGAGATGCTGTAAAATTTTTAAAATGAAAAATACAGCACCTAAATCGGCTATTATAAGTCCAATTTTTGATAAGAGAACAAAGTTTTCGACAGTTCCATTGCTGAGCCAAAAAACCATTCCGAAAAAGTACTGACTCAAAGGTGGGTAAACGGTATAATAATTGGCAGAATTCATCCCTTCAACAACGGAAGTCAAAGAGGCCGAATTAAGGATGTGAATATATTCCGCAGGCAGAATCAAAAAGGGATTTTCACCCATAGATAATAAATAACTATCAAAATAGAATCTTAAATAATCCTCTGAAAATTGGGGTAAAAATGGGAGGGATGCCAAGCGCATGAACAAGGCCCAAAAGAGAATAGATTTAAAATTAAGTTCTGAAAATCGCCAAACAAGTACACAAATTCCAAATGAAAGACTGAAAAGGACGAAGGAAAGAAAGAAATCATCTCTGTCTCCCTCGCGCGCAATTAAAAAAATGAGAACAGTTTGAAGGATGAGGAAAATGTATGGTTTATTGAAAATTGAACGCCACATTCCTTCCCTTTTTTATTTTTTTATAAAACGAGACTGAACAGAAAGATAGAAAATGAAGCCAAAACCCACTGTCAATAAGATATGATAAAATACGAAAAAAGTCTCATCGACCCAAATCCCCCAAAGCACAGCTGCCGCGAAATAAAGGGATAACAAGCCCTCTGTTATAGTAGTTTTACTGATTTTCAAATTGAGATATTGATTTTTTCGCCAACTATTTCCTATTCCTTCTTTAAAAACATTAAATTTTGGTGTGCGGATAAACGAGCTTTTTATTCCCTTGAATCCCTGAAAAACTGCTATGGTATTATGGAAGGACATTCCCATGAAAACAGCCAAAAAGACAGGAAAATAAAGCAGAAAACTCAGATACTTTCCTTTTTTATGCTTATTGAGATTGAGAATATAGGCTCTGTAATTTGAAAAAGCAAAAATCAGCGCAAAGGCTATGGTCCCGACCAGGAAGATCATCAAATAATTTTTGTCGATATTCAAGTAATTGTTGAGGGCGAGGGAGGGGACACTCAAGAAAGAGGCTATAAATATGAAAAGAAAAGTGGAACTGCCCAAGAGGTGTACACTGGCATGGATTTTTGTCACCATTGGAAGTTTGGATTTCCAGATGTGCGGTAAAAGCTTTTTAGCTGTCTCTGCGCCTCCTTTCATCCATCGAAATTGTTGGGATTTAAAACTACTCATTTCGATGGGAAGTTCTGCGGGTGAGCCACATTCTTCCATAAATGCGATTTTCCAGCCATTTAATTGTGCCCGATAACTCAAATCCAAATCTTCAGTCAGTGTATCATGCTGCCAACCACCTGAATCGATGATCGCTTGTTTTCTCCATATTCCTGCGGTGCCATTAAACTGGAGAAACAAATCTCCGTTCATCCGGCCTTTTTGTTCGATAGTAAAATGTATATTTAATTGTAAAGCCTGCAATTTGGTCAACAAGGAATACTGTTCATTGATATGTTTCCATCGTGTCTGAACAAGTGCCAGATTTTCATTTTGAAGAAGCACAGGGAGAGTCTTTTTAATAAAATCCCTTTCCGGTAAAAAGTCCGCGTCAAAAATGGCAATAAATTCCGATGGCGTAGCTGCAATACCGTATTCTAATGCACCTGCTTTGTAACCGACCCTGTGCGGGCGGTGAATTTGCTGAATTTTATGACCTAATGCGATGTAATGTGACACTTTTTCTCTGATAAGTGCGCAGGTTTCATCATTGCTGTCATCTAGAATTTGGATAAGTAATTTGTCTTTGGGGTAATCTAAGGCGACTATTTGGTCGATCAACCTTTCTACGACATATTTTTCGTTAAAAATGGGCAATTGAACGGTTACTAATGGCCATTCCGCAGGCTCTTTCGCCGAAAAGGTCGCGGGTAAGGATAGATTTTTTCGATAGAGGTAGTAAAGATGAAATTGAATAAGAATAAAACAAGTGATAAATATCAAGCAAATGACATAGATCGAGAAAATAATGATGGTTATTCCGCTCACTATACTTGTCATTTGAACAGGTTTTTGAAAACAATATAGAGAATTTTAGTGCCTGCCAGAAATGAGCCTTTGATAGTCCCGGAAACTTTGGAAATGCCGATTCTTTTTTTGTAAGAAACCGGGACTTCAACACAGGAAAATTTTAATTTGGCAGCTTTAACCTGCATTTCGACTGTCCAGCCATAATCCTCATCCTGCATGTTTAATTTTAATAAACTTGAGTATTTTATTGCCCTAAATGGCCCTAAATCAGTGAATTTTTCCTTGTAAAACAAAAGGATAAGACGAGTGGCAAGCCAATTTCCGAAAATTTGATGAGGGAGCATGGCACCATTTTCTTTATTACCCAGAGCTCTCGAACCAATGACCAAATCTATTTCACTATTTAAAAAAGGCTGTATTAAGTTTGGCAATTCCTTCGGATTATCCGAGTAATCAGCATCTAAAAAGACAATTATATCAGGTGATCTTTCAAATTCAGCCACCTTTCGCATGGCTTTAAGGCAGGCAGCACCATAACCTTGTTGTTTTTCGGTGACGACAATGGCTCCGGATTTTGCAGCGACTTCGGCTGTTTTATCGCTACTATTATTATCACATACGACGATATGTCTAACAAGATTTTGGGGTACATCTTTTAATACATGCCCTATCGATTCTTGTTCGTTGTATGCCGGGATTATGATATCAATAATAGGATTCACCATTGATTTGGATGACTGGAATTTGTCACAAATCTATAAAAAGTAATTAACTTGATCAACCTATTCCTATATTTGCAAACTTATACGATATTATTTCGATGAATATACTAAAAATAGGTTATTGCAGGTTTTAGATATTTCTCGTAATCCCGGGTTGATTCAAAAAGAGATTAAAATCCATGAATAGAAGTTCGATTTTTTTATTATTTATCATTAGTATATGCATAGTCATCTTCACGAGTAGTTGTCGCAAATTTAACTTTATTGACGATGCGAATGCAAGTATTGAAGTGTCTCGAGACTCTATTCTTTTCGATACGGTATTTACCACAATGGGATCTGCTACCCGGTCATTCAAAATTTACAATCCATACGAAGAATTCCTCCGTCTTGACAAGGTTGAGCTGGAGCGCGTGGCCGGCAATCAATTTCAAATGAATGTCGATGGGCAGAGCGGGACGGTTTTTGAGAATATCGAGATTGCTCCGGGCGATAGCGTATATGTTTTTGTCAATGTTACTATAAATCCGGACCTTCCGATCTCTGAAAGTCCTTTTATCATTCAGGATCACGTCAAAATAACGAATGGCACTTCTGTTCAGCGTATTTTAGTAGAGGCATGGGGGCAAAATGCCAATTATTTTCCCGGAAAATCCAATAGGAAAAACATTGCCTTATTAACATGTAATATGGGAACACTCAGTTGGGATGACCCAAAACCCTATGTAATTTATGGGGTTTTACTGGTGGATAGTTGTACCATTCATATTCCGGCGGGGCAGCGGGTGTATATATTTGGCGGAATTGCGAATTTTGAGGGCAGCTTCTACGGCGACGGGCAGATTCAATTTTTTCAAAACGGGAAATTGATAGCCGATGGTAGTCCCGACAACCGAATTAGCATTGAGGGCACCAGATTGGAGCCTGAATACCGAGATGATTGGGGTCAGTGGGAGCGAATTCAGTTTTCACCCGGTAGCACAGGGAATTCGATCCGTTATACCGACATCAGGGACGGAAATATTGGTCTTTTTGTTGATTCATTGGCATCTTTGAGGCTGGAAGGCGTGAAGGTTTATAATAATTCTACCCACAATTTGCTGGCGCGACACGGGGAAGTTATCGCTGAGAATTGTATTTTCCATACTTCCGGAGATGTCAATGTCAGCTTGAATTTTGGGGGAAATTATGACTTTAAATATTGCACCTTAGTCAATCATAAAGTGGGCAGGCAATCTTTGACAGCCAATAATTTTCTGTGTATTGCGGACTTTTGCAATGAATGGCTGGACAATCCTTTAACACTTAACTTTACCAATTCGATCATTACCGGATCCTCAGCGGAGCCTATCCAGCTTCAGGATTTGTCAGAAACTCCGACAACAAGTTTGGACGTCAATCTCGATCACACATTATACAAACTTAGCAATTCGCAGAGCGAAAATAATTTTGCTCATATTTTCCAGGATTGCAACAATTGCTACCCGTCAGAGCCGAATGATACCATATTCTTGTACCCGGATTCATTGGATTTCCGATTAGATACCATGTCAATTGCGCGGGATAGAGGGCGGCTGATACCGGCTATTAGCACAGATCTTTTGGGGCAAAGCCGAGATATGGTAACGCCGGATTTGGGGAGTTATGAGTTTATAGAGTAATTATTTTCTCCGACCTATATTCCGATGTCTAAGGAACTCCCTGAACCAAGCTAAGCTGACATGGTTCTGAGTTCTGCCGCCTTCGGCTCGTTCTGGGTTATGTAGGTTCTTGGGGTTTTGGGGGAATTTGTTTTTTTTACAGATCAAAGGTTTGGATACCCTCTTCGGGTTTAAGTTATTACTTAGGAAAGAGCCTTTTATACTTGTGTAAAATGAGAATATGAGTTCCAATTTTTCAAGACTATGAAAAGTAATTCGTATATTTGATTGATCTGCAATAGTTTCTGGATATGTTATCAACTATCTTATTTCATTATTAAATTGAATCCAATGGATACTCAAAACTATTTCCAAAATTCTAACTTTATAAATTCCTGTACAACTTCATTTTCAAAAGCAGATCAAAATATAATTGATATTTCATCGATATTATCAATAAAGAAGGATGTTATTTTTTTAGTGAAACAATATTTTGCTGGGGCTCTCTATCAAAGAAGTGAAAATCACTACTTTGACGATGATGCAATATGTTTTCCGGACG
>CALCSX010000297.1 GCA_937894165.1 uncultured Saprospiraceae bacterium
AATTACGAATTAAAAATTACGAATTCGATTTTGTAGTAGGGACAAATCGTGATTTGTCCGAAATCATTAAAACCAATTAATACGATTTACCGAAAATTATTCATTAACAATTCGGATTTAACCCAAAATTTCAATTTCGATATGATTGTAGGGACAAATCGTGTCCGAATTAATCCACTGCCGGCGCAAGTTTGTAAATGTGCCCCATTGACATATTCATTACCTCTGCGAGCATATTAATATGCCCTTCAATTTAATGGAATCTTTGAGATAAATATCCAATCTAATTCTTAAAATAATCACCCATTTTAAGTAAAGCCTCAGGGCTGCCAAAGACATAGAGTATGTCATTTAATTCAAGTATTTTATTGGGCATGTCATTCGTAATGATCTTATCTCCTCGTTTTATGGCGAGAACAGTGATATCAAAACGTTGACGGAACTCGCATTCTGAAAGGGTTTTTCCAATTATCTTAGCAGCCTCATCTTCAATCTGAATGCTAGAGATCACCATGTCCGGTATGTCTAATTCTACCGGGCTTACATGAGAATTAAGGGAACCTGGGTTGGAAAGCATGCCATAATTATGAGCTCTGACTTGTTGGATAAAAGCTTGAATCTGTTGCTGTGGAACAAGATACTTCGCTAAGGCTTTGCTGAATATCTGAATTGAAGTTTCAAATTCTTCCGGTATGACTTCATCTGCTCCACGTTTGAGATTCTCTTCTATTTCTTTAGTATAACGCGTTCGAACGATTATATGTGCTGTTTTATTATGTGTACGGATCTGACTGACAATATTTTTGGTGCTTTCAGCATCGGAAATAGCTATAACTATGACACGCGCATCGTGCACATTAGCATGTTCAAGAATGACATCCTGAGCCGCATCCCCGAAAATAATATTTTCCCCTGCCTCCTTAGCTTCATTGACAGTCTCTGCATTAAATTCAATGATCACATAGGTATCTGTGCCTTTCCCGCAACTCGGGAAAGATTTTTACCATTGATGCCGTAACCTATGATGATTAAATGATCATGAATTCCCCTTTCAATGTCGATGCTTGGATCTGATGGTCCGTTGTTAAATCTATTCTTAAATTTCTGAGACAAGGGTGTTTTATAGATAAAGCTTGAAATTCGTGGAACTAGTTTAAAAACAAAAGGGGTCATTGCCATAGAAAGAATCGCCGTAGCCAGAAAAAATTGATAGATCTCCGGGGATAATATTCCTACAGATAAACCTACAGTGGATAAAATAAATCCAAATTCACCTAACTGAAACAAAAACAAGGAGGTACTGATAGCAACTTTAGGTTGATGACTCACAGCTATTAAGGCAATAAATGTTGCTGAAAAATTAATTAATACTGCTCCCGAAGTAAGTAAAAGAATAATTAAAATGTTCTCGTAAAAAAAAGTTAAGTCCAAAAGCATTCCTACAGAAACAAAAAAGAAACTGATAAACAACTCTCTAAAGGGCAGTACGTTAGCTGTCGCTTGATGGCTATAATCCGACTCTGAGATTACCAATCCCGCAAAAAAAGCACCCAACGCCAATGATAAGCCTGCCAAAGAGGTTAAAAATGCTGTACCGAAACAAATGACAACCACTGTAATTAAAAATAACTCTTTATTTCGTGTAGCTACAACTTTCTTGAAAAGTAGAGGGACAATATATTTCCCCATGACGATCATTAAAGCTACTACTCCGGCCACTTTGAGAACCAACCACAGTACTGTGCCACCCACATCTTCCGTCTGCCCCGCCAGAATCGGTGTCACTAACATCATTGGCACGACAATTATATCCTGAAATATCAGAATAGTTTCAGAAGATCTACCCTCCTCAGATTTGATTTTTCCGGAAGTCTGTAAAAGATTTAAAACAATAGCCTTACTGCTCAAAGCAAAGAGAAACCCCATGAATACCCCTTCATTCCAGCTTAAGCCAAATAATTGCGATGCCAACATAATGGCGATAGTTGAAAGCAGAACCTGAAGCCCTCCTCCAACAAAAACCGTCTTTTTGATTGACAAAATACTCTTTAGCGAAAATTCGATGCCTATTACGAAAAGCAATAAAATCACCCCTATTTCAGCCAATAATTCAACCTCATGACTGGCATGCACCAATCCCAATGCATTGGGCCCAATAATTACGCCAGTTACCAAAAAACCAATAATAGAGGGAAGTTTGAATCGCTGAAAGAGTAAAATAATAAATACAGACAAGCCTAAAATAATAACGACTTCTTTCAGTAGAGGTATTTCTATATTTTTTTTAGTTATTATTGAGCAGCTCTGAACAGATTTATAAATTTATAAAAACTTAGCTTTAGAATTAGGCTCTATTTTGGTAAAATAAGATTTTTTTTTGATTAATAAACCTAGCCTTGCTCAATTAGTCGATTATAGACTAACTCTAAATGTTCCACCGGTGTGTACCCTTTCGCCATTAGAAATAACTCCTCATTTTTTTCAACAATCAAGGCAGGAAATCCGGAAATATTAAGAGATTCAACCCATTGAAAATCAGAATTTGTTTCATATTTAATCTCTTCTGAATTCAATTCATTAGCGAATATCTCCCTGTCCATTCCAATTATGTCTGCTAAATTCAACAAATTATCTTCATCGCAAGGATGTTTACCATCCAAATAAATGCTTTTCTGAAGTAGAGATGCAAATTCAAATTGTTTTTCAGGCTGATATTTCTTAACGATACATAGGGCATATGACATCGGTCGAGAATCCATTATCATTTCTCCGGACTCAAGATTTTTCAGAAAAGAGGTACCAAAGCTGATGCCGGATTTAGACTTCACGCTTTCGATGCTGGTTTTTAGAAAAGGCGCGACATCTTTCAGAGCTCCGGCATTAATTTCTCTCACCATCCCTCCGCTGATGACAGAGATATCAAATTCACCAATATGATTTTCACAAAATTGTTGTAAAATAGTACTGAAAGCATAGCACCATGTGCACAAGGGGTCAAAAACATATATCAATTTATCTTTATGCGTCATAATTTTCATCGGGATTTTATATTAAATAGACATTGAACAACTGAGGTTATATTTCGTTTATTTGTTACAACAATATTTGCAAATGCATAAATTAAAAAAGTGAAAATAGAAGAGGCGATAAAGAGCAATTTTACCAATGAACATCACAAACTTATAGTCAATCTCATGTTCACCGGTAATTATTTCAGAGACATAATTAAAGACATATTAAAACCTTTCGGCATCCTTCCGCAGCATTATAATGCGCTTCGAATTATTGCCGGTGCACATCCCGAACCTGCCAATCCGGGAAATATCAAGAAGGTACTTTTGGACAAAGCCAATGATGTGACTAGGCTTTTGGACAAGTTAGAGGATCAAAAGCTCATCAGTAGAAAGATTTGTCTAAGTAACCGTAGGAAAATAGATGTCAATATCTCAAAAGAGGGATTGGAACTGCTAGATGCAATCCAAAGGGAGATGAATAAATTACATACTGCTATTGAGACGAGTATAAGCGAAGAAGATGCAGATTTAGTGAATAAATTAATTGATAAAATTAAAATCAATGACTAAGGAAATGAAAAAAGTAGCCAGAATTTATAGTAAGCCTTCGACTCATATGGTGGGAGATGGTTTCAGAGTAAGAAATTATATTCCCGGCAGACATGATTTGATGGATATTGCAAATCCATTCATAATGTTGGATTACAATACGCCCCACATTTTCGAATATAATGGCAAGCGTCGGGGTGTAGATGCTCATCCTCACAAAGGTTTTGAGACCGTCACTATTGTCTATGATGGCGAGGTAGAACACCGGGATAGCACAGGTGCAGGAGGCAAAATTGGACCGGGCGAAGTACAGTGGATGACTGCGGGGGCAGGTTTGATTCATGAGGAATATCATGGGGAGGATTTTGCGAAGGCGGGTGGCAGTTTCCACATGGTTCAGCTGTGGGTCAATCTCCCGGCGAAGGATAAGTTGACACCTCCCTCCTATCAGGCTTTGACGTCAGAGAATATTCCATCTTTAATTTTACCTGAAGGTCAAGGCAGTATTCGTATAATAGCCGGAGCGTATAATAATATGAAAGGAGCGGCTAAGACCTTTAGTCCGGTTCATATTCTTGATGTTACATTGAAAGCGGGAGCTATGGCAGACTTCAACTTTCCTGAGGATTATGTCACCTTTATCTTAGTCAATTCCGGGAAAATTGTAATTGAAGGCAGTGAAGAAGCCGGGGAGGCCGAATTTGTGGAGTTTGAAAAAGGCGGGCAGGAATTCAAGGTGGAGGCTAGCGAGGACAGTCGATTCCTTTTGCTATCTGCTGAGCCACTTAATGAGCCGATCGCTAGTTATGGTCCATTTGTGATGAATACCCATCAAGAGATAGTCGAGACTATTAAGGAGTATAATGAAGGGAAGTTTGGGATGATAGGATAATTGTTAATGGTTAATTGTTAATGGTTTATTTTTGTTGGTGTAGGGACAAATCGTGATTTGTCCAATCATAATTCGTCCAATAATTCATCAAAAAATATTTTAAAAAACCAAAGGGCTTGATTTACATCAAGCCCTTTGTATAATTTTGAATTTCTATTCTCGTAGAGAATCCGATTCATTTTTTCATTAAAATTCTTTAAAAATAAAATTCTAAAGACAAGGCTTTCGAAGAATTTGGATCCAAGGCGTTTATAATTAATAAATAACTGATTCAAATTCGAGAGTAACGCAGTATTTAGGATTTTATTAAAGAATTTTACTTAGTAATCATTAATTTCTGATTGCTTATCTTAGCACCATCCTGAAGAACTACCTGATACATTCCTGCAGGTAGGTGTTGCAAGTTAAGATCGATTTTGTACTCACCTATTGCGTAGTTGTACTGACCGATATTAGCTACTCTCTGACCCAAAGAATTGTACACAGATACATTCAAATCAGCTTCCTCAGCCAATACGATATTCAATTGCGCCTGACCGTTAGATGGGTTAGGAGCCAAAGAAATATCAGCATTGATAGAAGGTCTGATGGTATTGCTTGTACCTAAGAATTCTTCGATGTTGATATTGTCAATATAAAGATTATTTCCCCAATCACTCACCACATCAAATTTGAATAACACATTTTCATTACCCGCAGCATTATCAACTATGATAGTATCAGTAGCCCATTGTGCTGCCGTTGGCATGAAGAAATTGCCATTAGGTCCAGCAGTGGATAACGCAGCACCAGCCTTATTATACACTTGAGTCCAAGTTTCGCCGCAGTCATAAGAAACCAAACCTATTAATCGATCATTAGTTATTGGAGCATTGTACTGTGCATGTGCTCTGTCAAACGTTATAATTATCTCTTCTGAGTCAGCTGCATCTACTAATTCAGCAACCACCATTGAACCATTTGCATTAAGAGCAGGTGTTTCCCACTGCCAGAAGTTTACCCATATTGATTTAGTGGACTCACCATAACCACCCATAGGATTTGTAGCTCCCATATAAGTAGCATCTACTACATGCATTAACGCTGCAGGTGCTACGGTAATAATCCCTGCTACATTTGTTCCCGTAGAAGCAGATTCGAAATTAAGCGACAATTCCTCAGCTGTTGCAGGTGCTACAGATGGAAATTGCTCTTGAGGTAGTATATTATTCAAAATATTTAAGTCTCTAGAGCCAGTTGTTTCAAAACTAAATGTAACAACGTTGGATCCTCCGGCTAATAAAATATCTTGAAAATAAACTTCTACTGATTCTCCTTCTGAAAGTGATTGATCCACTTCTTGGCTATATTCTTGACCCGCTACATTTGCAATTGCAGTAAATCCCGCAACACTTTCACCTTTTACTAGAGTATATGAAGCACCTGGGGTTAATGTTCTACCACATAAAACATCATCAGCAGTACTAAGAGAACTTGTTATTTCAATATCTGTAAATGTTGCAGGAACAGTTACAACATCTGCAAGTGCACCATTCAAAATTGTTCTATTTGAAATTCCTTCAACAAAAGCGACAAATACCATTTCACTCAAATCATAAATATAACTTGGAATAGCTGCCTCGATTTCAAAAGTTGAAGTTCCGCCGGCAGGAATAGCTTCAATAGGCGTTCCACTTGCATTTGGATACATTTTTCTCATAACATAGGTAAAATCTCTTTCAGCAGTAGATCCTGGATTTATCCTCCATACATTATCCTTCTCTAAAAGTAGCACCTGTATTCTATGATTAGCTGACAATTCAGTATCAGCATGATTAGTCATAGTGACAGTTATTGTGGCTGATGTTAAATCAGCATTATATACTGATTCTACAGACATTTCCAGGAAAGTTTCAACAGAAGCCGCATAGTTAACTATAGGCTGTGTAAATGCACCCGGAGCACCGATGTAGTTTTGTGGATTCCATAATCCACCTCCCCCATAGTTGGCTCCCGGAATAATTCCATCTAGAGCTGCAGTCGGCACTCCAGTTAACTCAGGATACAAAGCTAATCTTGTGGCCACCTCAGTAGGATTCTGTTGATTATAAGGATCGAATCCCGGGAAAGCTGTTTGATACTTTATTGGAAGAACTTTATCTAAATTATTGTTTAACAAAACATTAAATCCTGGGTTCTGGGCTGCACAAGGCGGGCAAGAAGCATTCGTAAATTCTTCAATAACCACCATTCTAGGCACTTGCGCCATTAAGGTTGAAAGCGAGCTTAGCAAAAAGCTCAAAAGTAAAATTCTTTTCATTTGATTGTTCTTTGATTAATTAATATTTTGCCAAAGCTATGAAAATACTCAGCAAAGTTTAAATAAAATTTAATATAATTTTATCAAAAATTAAATCTGCAATTTTATAGTTTACTAAAAATAATCACACGAAATAAAGAGGAAATATAGAGTACCTAAACGTAATTAAATTTCAATGTTATTAAAATATTATCGAGTTTTCCAATAATTACTCTGGTTTTAAAATCAACACTATATTTCAACCAAATTAAATTTTAGAGAAAAATACCTAGGTCATAAAAAAGTGCTATTGAAGTTCTCCTCCAATAGCACCTGATAGTGTTCAATCTTGATTGATTTTAGTAATTTACTCCATCTTTACAAACTTTACCATCTCTGTTCTTCCATCCTCAGTCTGCAATTGCAGAATATAAAGCCCGTCGGCTAGGTTTCTAATATCCAAGGTGGCTGTTTTGTTGAAAAAATCAAGTGTGGTGGCTTGAACTCTTTTTCCGTCGGAGCTGTAGATGATTGCATTGGCATTCTGTAAGTCTCTTTCGAATTGAATATTCAAAAGAGAATTAGCCGGGTTAGGGAAAACTTTGAGATCTCCTACAATATTTAATTCATTAGTAGAAGTAAGACTACAATCTGGATCTAAGGTGGTTATACAAATTATACTATCACCCATTCTCCAATTAATCTCTATTTCTCCTTCAATTATTTCTTTAACACATATCGTGATAAAAGGTATTAATAAACTATCAGTATTTGGAATTGGGGATTCAATTCCATCCATAATAAAAGACAACCATGGATATTCAGGATCAAACTCTATCCAAAAAAAATTCTCTGAAAAAATCAAATGGTCAGTAAACTCATTTCTAATCATAATGTTATTAAAAGCATTGGCTTGTGAATATTCATTCCTCAATTTTAATTCAAAACAGCATAAATTTTGCCCAAAGTATTCAATCGAATATGAATGATTTTTTACAACTTCCACCTCCTCACAACCTCCTCTACCCAATACCACATCATTCGACTCTATCCTAAACTCAGAAAAATCCTCACTTTCCCCACTTATCGTCAACGAGCTCGCGCATTTATCTCCTGCACCAAAATATTTAGCCTCAACATAAATAATTAGTTGCTCTCCATATTCGAGAAAAGAAGCAGGAATCACAAATTTACTTTCTAACAACTCCAAAGGAAAATTCTGAATTTTTGCATTCCTCACCTTCACACATGAGGGATCAAAACCACTTAATAACAAATCACTATAAAGCCTTGTACCATTTAAATTCGAGATCTGAACCCGATATTGAAATTCTGCTCCCG
>CALCSX010000298.1 GCA_937894165.1 uncultured Saprospiraceae bacterium
GCGAAATAAAGTTTATTTACCCGGCTTACTGGGTTGCATTGTGTGTGGTGGTTGCCCTTTTGACTGCGATTTTACTTTACTACAAGGACAAAAAAAATAATGTTTTGGAGGGGTGGCTTCATTGGCTGCTCGGTGGTTTCAGATTTATTATCACTTTGATTATTGCTTTGCTTCTTTTGTCTCCGCTATTGAAGCAAACTTCAAATATAGAAATCAAACCCTTTCTTGTTATAGCTCAGGACAATTCAACCTCCCTTCAATCAGGAGGGGATAGCATACAATTGCAAAAATATAAGGAGGATTTAAAAGACTTAAAATCATCACTTTCAGATAAATATGATGTCTCTTTCTATGGTTTTGGAGAAAAAGTAGAAGCCTCAGAAATAGAAAATATCAATTTTTCAAATAAAAAATCGAATATCTCCGATGTTTTTGACTACGTTAGAACTCAATTTAAAAGCAACTCCCCCGGGGCCATAATATTAGCTACTGACGGTATTTACAATGAAGGATATAATCCAATTTACGCGGCCGAATCATTATCCATACCTACTTTTACTGTAGGGCTGGGCGATACTACACAAAGGAGAGATCTTGTAATTCGAAATGTTTTTAATAATAAAATAGCCTATTTGAATGATGAGGTAAAAATTCAGGTGGATATTTCAGCTATCAAAAGTGGAGGACTCAATTCACAATTGCGATTTGGAATTGTAGAAAACGGAAAATTTAGACAAGTTGATCAAAAAGCCATTAATATTTCCGGTGACAATTATTTCCAAACCGCCGATTTTTCAATCACTGCTGAAAAAAGTCAACAATTACATCTGCGATTTATCCTTGATCCCATCAGTAATGAAGCTTCATTAAGTAATAATTCGAGAGACATATATATTGATGTTATAGATAACAGAAAAAAGATAAGTCTTTTTGCGCATGCACCACACCCCGATTTAGGAGCCATTAAGAAGGCATTGGAAGCGCAAAAAGGTAGTGAAGTAACGATAGAATTTGACTTAGGCAAATTAGACGAAGCCATTAAATCTGCTGACGCATTGATTTTGCATCAGTTGCCCTCCCGCGAAAAGCCAATTGCTACTGAAATAAGAAAGATTAAAGAATCTAAAAAACCTACTTTTTTTATTGTAGGTTCTGCTTCCGACATCAATCTTTTTAACAACTCTCAGGATTTAATGCAAATTCAGGCAGGAACCTATAGAAGTAACGATGTGGAAGGAATATTTAAGGGCAATTTTAATCTTTTTAGTGTCAATGATGAGATAAAAAGAAAAATTCCGGCTTTCCCTCCCGTTCAAGCACCTTTTGGTTCTTATTCACTGGCGAATAATGCTAATGTTCTGCTTTACCAGCAGATAAAAAGAATAGATACCGATTATCCACTTCTCGTGGCGGGAGAAAATTTGGGATGGAAAACGGCGGTTTTAGCTGCGGAAAACACTTGGAGATGGCGTCTATTTAACCATCTTGAAGATAAAAACTTCCAAATCTATGATGATATTATCTCTCAAATAATGCAATATCTAACTATACGGGAAGATAAAAGGAGATTCAGAACTTATCTAACAAATAGCCAGTTAGATGAATTGTCCCCTGTAGTTTTTGGTGCGGAATTGTACAACAGCAATTATGAAGCTGTCAATACTCCCGATGTTAGCCTTTCAGTAACAAATGAACAGGGTGAGGATTTTAAATATATTTTTGATAGAAAGGATAATTTTTATCAGCTTAATGCAGGGATTATGGCACCGGGCGCTTATTCCTATATTGCAAAAACCAATTTTAACAAAGAGGATTTTACAAGTAGTGGATCATTTATCATAAAGAAAGTGGAAATAGAAGGGACTAATCTCGTTGCCGATTTCCAGGTATTGAATACTGTTGCTGTAAAAACCGGAGGTCAATTTTATACTTCTACTCAATTAGAAGAATTGGAAAGAGCCCTTCTTGAAAACAATAGATTGAAACCTAAATTAGCTGAAATAAGTAATACCAAGCCTTTCATAAATATTACCTGGATAGGAATATTGTTACTTTTGTTATTGACCGTCGAATGGGTACTGAGAAAATATAGCGGCTTATACTAAAAAAAAGGAAGAGCCCACTACTAAAAGGCTCTCCCTCAACTAAGGTGTAATCTACTAAACTAACTAAGGTCTTTCTGAGGCAACGAATTTTACACCTGAAAAATCCATTGGATTATCGCTATGATTGAGCATGGCAATGAAATATGAATCATTGTCCATGTCGATATTTACTATTTCATTAACTAATATCGTGTCCCACATGAATAGGATAAATATTCCGAAAAATAATGACACTGTTACCCCTCCTAGATTATTATTAAGCATCGATACTTTCAATCCTTGTCTTACTTCCTTTGCAGCACTATAATTGGTAAGTAAAATTAATGATCCACCACTTAGAAGTGTGGCTACAAGAAAACTACCTATTCCTTGGGAAATGTTACTTATCACCGGCAAGAAAAATAAGGTAAGCAAAAATACAACCGAAGCCAAGGCTCCTTTGGTTATTTTATTATCAAATCCTTGAAGACTTCCATAGTAAAAGCCAAATAAGGCTGCTATAATTATACTTATATCTATCACACTCATTGTTGTCGTTTTAAAAACATATTACAAATATATTTAATATGTTTGAATAACGCAACTTTTTGCATTTAAAATATTACAATTATTTTTAATATATAATAGATTTAATTTTATAGATATTGAATGTATTGTCTGCTAATCTTTTGAAGAAACGTATTGGAAAATAAAATTTTATCAAATCGCAATAATTCTTAAATTTGTAAAATAGAGAAATATCTATGATCCTATCTCAATTATTTAAGCATAGAATGAAATATTTCTATCTTTAATGTGTTAAGTCGGAGTAATAATATTAACCCTCAACTATATAAATACCTATTATGACTTTGTCAAAAATAATTTTTCTAAGCTTTGTTTTTGCCACAATGGCTTTAAACACGCATAGTCAGACTACGTTCCCCAATGTTTTCATTACCGGAGAATATCCTGAGGCTTTCGAAAAATTAAATACCAAATATCCGGGATCTCTAATTTCAGCCAGTGGAAATGATATGGATGTAGCATTCAATAATTGGAGATTGTTTTTAGCAGATATAGAGAAGTATTCTGAAGAAATAGATTTTGATCTTAAAGGAGTAAAAATTATGTTGCAAGTTTATTGGAACAAAACAGGAAAAATTGATCATCTCACATATTGGCCGAAGCCGGAATGCAGAAATATCCCTGAGGATGACCTTGTAGCCTTTTTCAAATCATTTGTGCGTAATTATACTTATCGGGTTAAGTCAAATGAAAATTTTACCCACTCCGGTGCAGCTGAATTCCCTACAATGGGCATTTTTTTAGAAAAATAAATCCTACAGATTGGTAAGATTGAATTTGCTCTTATTAATTCCAATATTCTTTATTTCCTGCGGGAAAACAGGAGATATAGACGCTTGGACAGAGTTAGACAATCCGGGTGCGTATGAGATTTTCGACTTGCATTTTGATGAAAATAGTGGATTTATAGTAGGTGTGGGCGGAAAACCTTGGACATTAGGCACACTGCACCTCTCGAGCGATTTTGGCGAGACATGGCAGGTTGACAGCATTTCAGAATACGCGCTAATGACATGTCATAAATTGTCCAACAATGAATGGCTTGCAGGCGGTCTTTATGGAACCTTGATCAGGTTATCAGAAGATTTTCTGGTAAAGGAGGTAATTCGAAATCGCTTTCACTACCTCACAGACATTAGTAGTAGTGAAAATGAAATTCTAGTGGTGGGATATGAGAGTTTTCAAAGTGGAATCATTCAGATCTATGACAAACATTTATCTCATATGAGAGATACAACTATAGATCAAGGCTTTTATTCATGTCATGTTAAAGAAGGTGCACATTATGTGGGTGGATTTGGTCTGGCAACATATAAAGATAATAATGAATTTGACTTTCAATCAATTGATGAAATCGGGGGTGATCAAATAACTGACATTTTCACAGATCAGGAAAACATATATTTTCTGGGATACGGGGGGAAGATATTCATTAAAAATTCAGAAAATTCCAATTGGTCTGAACATCAAATAACATCTAATTTTATTCGAAATCCCGGCTTTAAAAAAGGAATTGCCATACCTTCAAAAAACACATTGATAGTAGTCGGAGAAAGAGGAAATGTTTATATTTCGAAGGATGAAGGGAAAAAGTGGGAATCCCTACGCGCCCCAACTGAGGATTACGAAAGTTTGACCTATGCCCCTCCTTATATTATTGTCGGAACCAGATCCGGTAAAATTTATAGACTTCTTGATGATTTTTAAGTTGTAATTTAATATATCTTGTTCTTTATTCAATTACAAATTTGAATATTAGTATGCAGAGTCAAGACTCAAAATTATGCTTGCAAGAAAACTACTAAAAAAATATCTCTGACAAGAAAAGTTCAAGGACTAGGCTTTCGAAGTATTTGAATTCATGAAGTTTATAAGTAATAAATGAATGATTCAAATACGAGAGTAACGCAGTAATTGGGCTTTTCTTGCAGAGATTACATGGCCAACCATCGAGCTTTTAACTGTCCATTAGTATTCCACTCCAGTCCCGGCAAGGGCACCTTAATAATATTTAAAGCCTCAAAAAAAGATTTCCACCAGGGACTTTTTACCGGTATTCGAGTAAAATCAATATCAGGACTTAAAA
>CALCSX010000299.1 GCA_937894165.1 uncultured Saprospiraceae bacterium
CGGTGTATTATGATGATCAAGGAATATGTCATGTGGCCTCAGAGGATGAATTACCTGTTGAATTACCGGATCTCACAGATTTTAAACCGGCTAAAGATGGCAAGTCTCCTTTGGTCAAGGCTGAGTCTTGGTTGAATGAAAAAGAAGGTTTTACTCGTGAAACAGATACCATGCCGGGCTTTGCAGGTTCCAGCTGGTACTACCTACGATATATGGATCCTGCCAATCATGATGCTTTGGCATCCAATGATGCCTTGGATTACTGGCAGGATGTCGATCTATACATCGGGGGATCTGAGCATGCGGTGGGTCATTTGCTCTATTCCAGGACTTGGCACAAGTTTCTTTACGATTTAGGCATAGTACCTACTGACGAGCCCTTCAAAAAATTGATCAATCAGGGAATGATTCAGGGCGTTTCAGAAAAAGTATATATATCAAAGGAGGAACTATATGAAATCTGGTATTGGAGAAGAGATCAGGAAGAGCCTATGAAAGTAAAATTAATCCAGCCACGAAAAATTGTAGTTTCCTCTAACCGAGTTTCATATTATGAAGAAAGGTTGGGGAATAATAGTTTTTATCTTTCGCATGTTGCAATTGATCAAGTTAAAGAATATGGTCTAAGTTCTGATTCCTTTTTAGATAATGGCGCTATTTATAATTTAATGGGTCAATTTATGGACTGGAAGGATATGATCTTTATAGGTGATTTCTCCTACTTTAATAGAATTTCTCCTCCGGAAGAGCCAAATTTCGAAAAAATTCCAGCGCTTGAAAATGATGAAGTGAATACAAATACATACAATTTAATTGAATATATGCAGCATGATATTTTTCAATTGTTGACTGTAACAGAGGTTGAAAAAATGTCTAAATCGAAATACAATGTCATCAATCCCGATGATGTAATTGAGATTTATGGTGCGGATTGTTTCAGAATGTATGAAATGTTTCTGGGTCCATTAGAGCAAGCTAAACCCTGGGATACCAAAGGCATTGATGGTGTAGCTAAATTCTTAAGACGATTCTGGAGTCTTTTTTATGATGCGGATGGCAATTGGTTGCTCCAAGATTCTACAGCATCTAAAGAAGAGTTAAAAAGCCTGCACAACTGCATTAAAAAAGTGTCAGAGGATATTGAGAAGTTCTCCTTCAATACCTGTGTAAGTGCATTTATGATTTGTGTCAATGACCTCAAGAAATTTAATACGACTTCATCGGAAGTACTAATACCCTTGGCGAAATTGATCTCACCTTTCGCTCCTCACCTGGCCGAGGAATTATGGAGTAAAATCGATAAATCAGCGACTAGTGCATCCATTTTCGACACAAAATATCCTGAATTCAATGCTTCATATATCATTGAAAATGAGATTCTATATCCTGTAGCTATCAATGGCAAGAAAAGAGCTGAAATACTCATCTCCGCAGATGCTACAAATGCTGAAATCGAAGAAATCGCAAAAAATACAGAGGAAGTTGTAAAATGGCTCGATGGTCAAAGCATCAAAAAGATGATTATTGTCCCAAAACGAATGATAAATATAGTCATTTAAAATACCGTTAAAATAAGGAAGCTTCTACTAAATATAAATTGTAGAAGCTTTCTTATTTTTTTTACACTCCAATTGATTTTAATCAATCAGCACACTAAATTTCTCCCATTCCTCCATCATGGATTCGTGTTCAGATTTAAGTTGCGTGTAAGTGTTTAGCGTTTTATCAGCATCCGAAGTGGAATAAAAGGATGGATCTGCCATAACAGATTCAATTTTTTGAATTTTTTTCTCCAGTTCATTGATTTTGTTCTCAACGTTGGCAATTTTCTTTAAAGCCTCTTTCTTGGCGTTTTGATCAACAGGTTTATCCTCCAGTATTTTTACATTATTCACGGTAGCTTTTTCGACAGCTCTCATGTTCTCCAAAGCTCTCTTTTCGAGGTAAAATTCAATATCACCCAAATGCATATGAACTTTGTGCTCTCTGAACTCAAGGACTTTTGAAGTTAAACCCTTAAGAAAATCTCTATCGTGAGATACAACTAAGAGCGTACCTTTAAATTCCATAATTGCCTCTTTCAGAATTTCCTTGGAAATCATATCCAAGTGATTGGTAGGTTCATCCAGTACCAGGAAATTAATCGGCTTCAAAATCAAACATGCCAACGCTAGCCTTGCTCTCTCCCCTCCCGACAATACTTTAACCTTTTTATGAACATCATCTCCACTAAATAAAAATGCTCCAAGCACAGATCTTAATCTTGCGTCAGACTCTTCAGGAGCTGCAGTTTGTATAGTTTCGAGCAATGTGGCATCTCCTTTAAAGGATTCACTCTGATTCTGAGCGTAATAACCTATCTCTAATGAACTCCCCAAAATGATTTCACCACCTGATTTTTCGACTTCACCGAGAAAAAGTTTTGCCAATGTTGTTTTACCCTGACCATTTTGGCCGACAAAAGCAATTTTATCACCCCGTTCGATAACCAAATCAAGATTTTTTAACACTTGTTTGTCTCCGTAATTTTTAGAAACACTTTTGGCTTCAGCCACCACCAGCCCAGAGCGCGGAGGGTCGGGGAATCTAAGTTTCATAGCTTTCAATGAGGGCTCATCTAACTCGATCCTATCCATTTTGTCCAATTGCTTCTGCATGGATTGAGCCATTTTGGTCTTAGTGGCTTTGGCCATAAATCGTTTGATAGTCTTTTCCTTTTCAGAGATGACTTTCTGTTGGTTATTAAAGGCAGATCGAGCCATAATAACTCTTTCTTCTCGCAATACTAAATATTTGCTATAATTGCAAGGATAGTCAAAGACCTTCCCCATTTCTACCTCAACTGTCCTGTTAGTAATATTATCAAGGAAGGTTCTATCGTGTGATATTAGAATGACAGCTCCTTCATATTCCTTAAGGAATTTCTCTAACCACAAGATAGATTCAATATCCAAGTGATTGGTCGGTTCATCCAAAAGAAGATAATCAGGTCGCTGTAATAACATTTTTGCCAAAACAACCCGCATCTGCCACCCTCCTGAGAAGGTATTCATCTTTTTGTCGAAATCCTCCCGCTTAAATCCTAGTCCAAGAAGTATTTTTTCAGCCTCAGCTTCCTGTTTCTCTGCTCCTAACATCCCCAAACGCTCGGATATATTTGACAATTCTGTCACAACATGCATATAATCATCGGATTCGTAATCCTCACGAGTGTTCAATTGATTTTGAAGATACTCCAGTCTCTCCTCCATCGCATTAAGCAATTCGAAAGCTTTATATGTTTCCTCTTTAATGGTGACATCTTGAGGGACACTGAGATCTTGATGTAGATAACCGATGGTGGCGTCACTTGGCTTATCTATTTGTCCCCCATCCGGCTTCACTTCCCCTGTAATAATTTTCATTAAGGTAGATTTCCCAGCACCATTTCTACCGCTGAGTCCTACTTTTTCACCTCTATTTACAGAAAAATTGACCTGATCATAAAGAATTCTATCCTTAAATGATAGACTAATAGATTTAATTGATAGCATAATTGTTTTTTAATTCCAGTTGATTATTTTTGGCAACTGGGCCAAAATACTGTAGGTATTCCCTTTGTTTTCTAATACTTTTTTCCACAAATCTGATTTACCATCGTTAAAAACGTGATTTGGATCTGCCTCATCCATAAACCATGTCCCCCATTCCAACTCATCAGCCAGTTGACCTGATGACCAGCCTGTATAGCCTACATAAAATCTTATATCTAAAGGAGTTATTACGCCTGATTTGATCAAAAACTTTATCTTCTCAAAATCTCCCGACCAGTATAAATTATCCTTAATATGAAGTGATCCTTCAATAAGATCTCCCTTGGTGTGAATATAATGTAATGTGTCATTCGCTACAGGTCCACCATAATATACAAAATCATCAAATTCAGGGAAATCAACTATCAAAGAATCAACTTTAACATCTAAAGTCTTATTGATAACAAATCCAACCGTTCCTTCTTTCTCAGTGTGATCAACTACAAGCACCAGTGATCTCTTGAATTCTACTTCATGAGTAAACGGTTCTGCAATTAAAATATCACCTTTTTTAACTTCTCTCTCTCCCATTAAACCAAAATATTCATTATTATAACGCTGACGTATTTATCGTCTTATCGAATCTTTTAAAAAAAGCTTGTAAAGTTTTTCCATTCCCACCTACTTCAACAATTGCATCCAGTCCATCAGCTTTCATATTTTCCATAATCTTTGTCCACAAAACAGGCGCTGTAAGCTGTGCTATTAAATTATTTTTTATCTCTTCAGGATCTGATGTAGCCTTTGCATTGAAATTTTGATAAATTGGGCAAATCGGATGTACCAAATTTGTATTTTGAATTGCTATTTTCAACTCCTCTTCCGCAGGTTTCATTAAAGGTGAGTGAAAGGCACCCCCTACTGCTAATATCACAGCCATTCTTGCGCCTTTTTCTTTACATTTATCTACTGCTATTTCAACACCTTTTAATGTTCCTGAGA
>CALCSX010000300.1 GCA_937894165.1 uncultured Saprospiraceae bacterium
TATTTCGATTAATTTTTAGTAAAGTATAGGATATATTCGCTAAATTGGGATCGTGAAAGGGAGAAAAATGTGCATTCCGGTGGTGAGTTATAGAACAAACCAGATGACATTCATTCTAGACGCAGCACATAAATAATTTCAAATATTAATCTTTAAACTAAAATCATGGAAGCAGAATATTATCCTGGAGTTTTAGACCGTGTAAAAGCAGTTTTAGCAGACACAGTTGTAATAATAACATTTATGTTTATAGTTACCTATGCATTTTCAGCATTTGAGTATGTGCCTGATACTGCAAGGATAATTGCATTTGTTTTTATATTCGTTTTTTATGACCCACTTTTCACAAGTGTTTTCGGTGGGACAATTGGACATTTCCTAATTGGAATAAGAGTTAAAAGAGAGAATGACGAAATGAAAAACATTCTGTTTCCATTTGCAATAATCCGATTTTTAGCGAAAGTATCATTGGGTTGGATTTCTCTATTAACTGTTATGGGTTCCAAAAAAAGAAAAGCAATGCATGATAAATTAGTTGGTTCTGTTGTAATATACGTTGGAATGAATGAAGAAAGAACGCCAAAATGGTATAGTTCACAATAGAGGCTTGGTGGTAGATTATCACTCTCTGCATTGAGAGGGGTTATCACATAAGATTGATGCTACATACCATATTTGTCAGGTTCAAGCTGGCAAATATGGTATGATTAAGAAATTTAAAGAGGAAAGAGGTCGTTTTTTCGATTGATTTTTAGTAATGTATAGGATATATTCGTTAAATTAAGATTGGTTTTTAAAGAAATATAAGAATTTTGGGAGTAAGTTGATGCTATTAATAAGTTATCGGAATTTGTAAACAAAATCGGCCGTCCTAAATCAACATCATTTTTTTATAAATTTGTAAGATGAAATTTAGATAATATGAAGCCAGAAGAAATAAAAGACCTATTTCATAAATTTGAAAATGCGGCATCTGAACTTGAAGGAGTTGAATGTTGGAGTGCACGAGATTTACAATTACTGTTAGGATATAGTAAGTGGGAAAATTTCGAGAAAGTAATCGAAAAAGTCAAAGATGCTTGTAAAAATATTGGAGAGCAAATAGAATATCATTTTCCTGACATCAGGAAAACGATACCTATGCCAAAAGGTGCTGAAAAAGAAGTTTTAGGATAAAAGAGTTCATTATCTCAATTAATTTTATTGTAATTAATAAGACTATTCGCTAATTTGGGATAACGACAATTAGAAGAGCGCTTCGGCCTGAACTTTGAGGAGAAGAATCTCAGGAGAATACTTCAATTTGATGATGTTCTTCCATACCAAGAAATAGTCGTTACACTGTCCCGATATTTAAGTTGGTCGCACTTTTTAGAAGACCGAGAAGGAAATATTTGGATAGGTACACGAAACTGTGGACTTTACCGATACGATGGCAAGAAATTTGAAATGTTTTCAGAATCTACCAAGACGAATTGAAACACAACGGCATTTATTATAAAAACTGAATTAAGCTCTTCGTTAATTATTTTTTAATTAGATTTTAAATTGTAGGAAAAAGCATCATATAAAATCAAGGAATCTTCTGCACAACTTAATGAAAAAAGTGTAGAAGCACCATTAAGAAAATTAAGGAAAATTAAGGTTATTTAAAGGCTTAATGAAATCCTTAATGACCCTTAATGCCTTAATGGTTTCCCAATTACATTTTTTCCTCAATATCTGAAGTGTGATTTTTTAAAGTTTTTTTTCAAAACATAGGGCAAAACCCTAGCACGAGACTTAATGATTCTAATGTTTTTATAGTGCAAGGCCGGAAATATAATTTCAAAATAAGTTATTATTTTCAACTACAGACTCATCATTGTCAAATTAATTTTTGTTATATTTCTTTTAGAGAATATGTATCTGTTCTTTATTAAATTAAAAACATCCACCCCCCAAAATCCCCCCTCAATGCAAAAACTACAATTCAAAACAAACATCAACGCACCGGCAAGCAAAGTATATGATCTCATGCTCGGCCTTAGCTCTAAATCTACCTATGAACAATGGACAGCTTTGTTTAACCCTACCTCAACCTACGAAGGAAGTTGGGACAAAGGAAGCAAAATGCTGTTTTTAGGAACAGATGAAGAAGGCCAAAATGGTGGAATGGTTTCAGAGATAGCTGACAATATTCCCAACCGCTTCATATCAATTCGTCATTACGGAATCCTACAAGCAAATGTAGAAATCACGGAAGGTCCGGAAGTGGAAAAATGGGCCAATGGATTGGAAAATTACTCCTTCGAAGAAAATAACGGTGTAACTACCGTCACCGTCGACCTGGATACCACGGAAGAGTTCTTAGATTATATGAACGAGAACTATCCAAAAGCGCT
>CALCSX010000301.1 GCA_937894165.1 uncultured Saprospiraceae bacterium
GTTTAATGATCAATGAAAATGACATGAGATTCATAAACGGTGATTATAGTGAAGAGGAATATGGAGGTATGGTAGATTGGCAAATGGGAAAAGATTTGTATCAGAAAATATTAAGAGAAAATTCTTTGTTGAATTATAACGAAGATGTAGAGATATTCTATAATACCTCACAGAATACCGCTCTAGGTCAGCTTGTCCAAATAAGTGAAACTTTAATAGAGGCAGGTGCTATTCCTGAATCAACTCAAATCGAAATAGAGTACCTTCAGGTCGAGATGCAAGAATTGATGACTGAACTAAGCGCAATAGATATTGAGATGCAAGGAGAATTATCACCAGAGGAACAGTCCCTCTTATCCGTTGAGCGAATTGGAATATTATCAGCGATCAATGAGCTTCAATCTGATCTATCTAATTTAATTTCTACTTACAGAACAAGTGCACAAGCTGCCTACACATCACTTGCAGGTATTAATAGTGGAATCATTGCCACTACAGATATTGAAATTATAGAAAAGGAGGTAAATACATTATTACTTCAAATTTTAATTGACCCGGAATATGTCTTTGATCAAGAAGAGAATGACTATTTATTCTCTATAGCCAGCTTGTGTCACCTTCAGTATGGTTCTGCTGTATTTGTAGCAAGATCATTGTATTTACGATCAGAAAATCACCACTTTGATGATGATGTAATATGTTTTCAGGAAGAAGAGTTTAAAAAGATTCAGGATGAATCTTCTTCATCTTTGCTATGGGACATATCAATCATGCCTAATCCAGCTTCTAATAACCTGAATATCCTCTGGAATTCGAATTCAAATAATCAAGAACTCTCACTTGTATTGATGGATCTTCAAGGAAAAATTTCGATGTCGCATAATGAAAAAGGAAATACGGGAAATATAAATCTGGATGTATCAAACTTATCAGTGGGAGTCTACCTTCTACAAGTGTCTGATAATTCCGGTCTTCAATTTATAGAAAAAGTAATAATTTCAAAGTAATTATTTCATTTTGAATATAGCTCTTCAGAAACACTTCTGATGAGCTATATTCTGTTTTTAAATTTTAATCCTATGAAATTTTCATTTGTAATAATATTTTCATTTGTAATCTTCAACATGGTTGCTCAAAAGCATGATTATGTATGGAATTTAAGTTCAAGAGCCAGTACACCTGATCCACAAATTCCTATTTCAGGTATGGCAATTTTAGATTTTAATAAATCATTGTCTAAACATGAAATAAGATTAGATTATAGTAGTACTATAAAATACTTTCTTTCTAACAATGCTATATCTGACTCTAATGGTAAATATTTATTCTCATACAATGGTTATCATATAGAAAATTATGCTAGGAAAATTATGCATAATAGTGATAATTTAAGTGAGTCTGGAAGTGCCGAATCTGGTGAGGTCATGCCTCAAGCAGGTTTAATATTACCTTTTCCAGATTCGGAAAATTTGTATGCATTGTTTCATGTTTCTTCTGAATATTTTTACTTAAATGGAGATGATTTATATTTAGGTGGAAGAAATTTATACTATTCAGTAATCGATATGAGTAAAAATGGAGGTCTAGGATCAGTGGTAAGTAAAAGGAATTTAATGTTAACAGACACATTAGATTTTGGTAAAATTACGGCAACTAAGCATGCTAATGGAGTTGATTGGTGGATTATAATTCCAGGGGGTGAAAATGATAAATTTCACAGAATATTATTTTCATCGGAAGGTCCTAAAGTATTAAATGCCCAACAAACAGGTTTAAAAACTATTATAGGATTGGGTCAAGCTTCATTTTCAAATGATGGAAAATTTTATGCTAATTTTTCAAGTGCTGAAAAGTGTTATTTATATTTATATGAATTTGATCGCTGTATGGGATTATTATTTAATCCAAAAGATCATATATATGAAGTTAGTGAACCAGAATTAGGAGGAATCGCATTTTCACCAAATAGCGAGATACTTTATTTAATGGCATTTACTAAAATATATCAATTTGATCTAACACAGGAAGATATTTTTAATTCTAAGAATTTAGTGGCTGAACGTAATAATTTTTTAGACACCTTAGTTTTACATAATAATACTGTTTATGTTCCTCATAACTTCCATTTGAGTCAAATCGGTCCGGATAATAAAATATATATTTGTCCTTGGCCTAATATTAGAGTTATGAGCACAATAGATAACCCGGATGTGTTGGGGACGGGATGCAATGTTAATCAAGCAAGTGTTATAGTGCCAGTACTTAAATCCGTAGTTCCACTTTCACCCAACTACCGCCTCGGACCTCTCGAAGGCAGTCCCTGCGACACCCTCGGCATAGTCAACATACCGCTCTCCCGTTGGCGGGCAGACCAGAATGAGGAGGACTATCTTGAATTCAGGATGGTTGATGTCTCGGACTACGAGCCTACGGAATGGCACTGGGACTTTGGAGATGGGAATATGAGTGAAGAGAGAAACCCTACACACAGCTTTTCACAGGACGGAATATATGAGATATGCTTAACAGTGAGTAATGCGCATGGGAGTGATACGAGCTGTGAGACTTTTCAGGTGGGTTCTACAAGCATTAGTGAGAAAGAGTTAGCAATTGCGGTGAGTGTGTATCCGAATCCGGTTCAGGAGGATTTGTTTATCGATATAGGAAGTTACTATCCGGGAGAGGCAAGAGTGGTGCTGTTTGATATTCAGGGAAGGCAGGTGAAGGAGCAGAGGGTTTATCATGGGAGCAATTATGTTTATGTAGGAAATTTGGTAGCTGGGATGTATGTGTATAAGGTGGAGGATGGAGGGGTGGAGGTTAAGGTGGGGAAGGTGAGCAAGATTTGAAGATGATATCATGATATGATTATAGGATTGTGAAATCCCACCCTCTAGACTTTAAAATCATACCAATCTGAAATCACGCGAATCAGGGCTCATGATTGAGAGTAAGGCATATGAAGAAACTTGCGCCAGAATGGGTATAGGCACAAGTTACAAACTTGCGCTAGCAGAGGAGGGTGTTTCACCAAGGTTCAGATGAACGTTGTTCACACCACTGTTCCTGTAATCATTGTAGATGAATTCTCAAATGAAATAACTGAGACTAATATTCTTATTCCTATTTACCATAAATTCATAACCACTTCCTGGACTGCCAATGCATCATATCATTATAATTTTACAGATAATATTCGATTGAGAGTAGAGCCCTTTTATAATTATATGCGAAAATGGAATAGATTTATGGGAGGGAATGTAGTGTGATGGTTGGGATTTGACCTCGCAATGATATTATTTAAAATACCATTTTACTCCCCGATTTCCGATATTAGCTTCAAACAACACTCAAAATATATATTGGTTAATAATTATATATTAGTAATATAATATTACCATTATGTTAATTTTAAATAATTTTCACCAAATATCATGTATTTTACAAAGTAATTTGTACATTTGGAAATATTCCTTTAAGACTTACCCCATTCTTAGAAAACTACCTTATTTTCGTAACTAAATAACCAAAATACTATGGTACTTTCAGCAACCTTTTTTAAGAGAGGATTTTTCACATCCCTGTCCTTAATTTTACTAGCGAGTATTGGAATGTCAGCTACATCACACGAGAAAGATGACTTCAGACCTAAGTTACAAATGGAAAAAAATTATGAACAAAATTACAATCCTTTAACAGAAAAGGGGGTAATAACTACTATTGTACTACCAAGGATGATGGGAATTGAAACAGAAATGACAAAATACTTCAAGAATGAAATTTCTTCAACTATTGACTT
>CALCSX010000302.1 GCA_937894165.1 uncultured Saprospiraceae bacterium
GATTCAAATACTTCGAAAGCCTTGTCCTTGAACTTTTCTTATCAGAGACATTTTTATGGGGTAGCAAGAATTGTTTGCATGAAAATTAGTCAATGCTCTTTTCAAATAGGTAGAATAAGATTCCAAAAATAGATATTGACTTGTACATATTACGTAGGAACCGAGCCGGGATGCCCGTACAAATGGCTTTTTGTCATGATTTTTGCTTTCTTCGAGCAAAAATCCCGCCAAAAAGCAGATTGTTTTTCATTATACCCGGGGCTGCACCCCGGGCTTTGATATTTCGCCCCATTCGGGGCTTTTTCATCTTCATATTTAAAATTCCCATGTTTGCCCAAATTTGTAAAGGTGTCCCCTAACAATCACTTCCTAAAACCAAATTCTATACAAATAAAATATCCATCTTATATATTGATTCGCATCAGCGATGTGAAGGGGTGGCGACAACAGGAGCCAGACTCGATGGAGCATAGCGGAATCGAGGCCGAGCGAATAGCGAGTCCCGCAACGTAGCGACCTGACGACCTCAGGAGGAAGGTGATGCCCAAAATCTATAAAAAACCGTTACAACAAATTGAACACCTTACTATTCGGGGCTTTTATTCCTTCTTATTAATAATTCTCTCTTGTTCATTAATACTCTCATCGTGGACAGCCTTGATGATTCTTTCAATAAATTCACGACTGAGGTCCTCTTCCTCGGCTCGGTTCAAATATTTATCGAAGACTGCCCGCCAGCGATTGGTCTGAAGGATGGTCATGTTATGTTCTTTCTTGTAATGTCCTATTGCCTGCGACAATTTCATTCTGTTGACGAGAATATGTATCAAATTGTCATCCAGAACATCAATTTCCTTTCTTAAATACTCCAGCTCTGATTGATTATCTGAATCAGTCGGGCTTTCGTCCCTTATAATCAAGGAAGCCAGCAGTTCAGCCAATGTCTCGGGTGTAATTTGCTGTGCGGCATCGCTCCAAGCCTGATCGGGGGTAATATGCGATTCAACCATCAAGCCATCGTATTGCAGATCCATGGATTTCTGTGCCACAGTGAGAAGAAATTCTCTATTTCCGCAAATATGGGAAGGGTCACAAAGCAGCGGAATGGTATTCATCTCTTGTTTGAAATCAATGGCTATTTGCCAAAAAGGCTTGTTTCTGTATATCTTCTCACCGGCATTCGAAAAGCCACGGTGAATAGCGCCTATTTTGTCAATTCCTACCCTTTGTAGTCTTTCTACAGCACCAAACCACAAAGAAAGATCGGGATTGATAGGGTTTTTGACAAAAACCGGTATATCGACCCCTTTCAAAGCCTGCGCAATTTCCTGAACGGCAAAGGGATTGGCTGTCGTCCTAGCTCCTATCCAAAGAATATCTATCCCATGCTCCAGACATTGTTGCACATGCGATGCATTGGCCACTTCGGTAGTCACTTTTAAATCTGTAAATGTTTTTACTTTCTGCAACCATTTCAATCCCACTTCTCCTACCCCTTCGAAACTATTGGGTCTGGTACGAGGCTTCCAAATCCCCGCTCTGTAAACATGTACCGCTGAGGCATCCTTCAAACGTATAGCTGTCTCCAACACCTGATCTTCGGTTTCGGCACTACATGGGCCCGAAAAAATTATTGGTCTGCCTTCACTGCCGAGCCATTCTGTGCCGGCTTTTATTTTTATGTCTGCTTTCGTTCCTAACATTATAATCTATTCACTTCTTATCCGCGAGTGTAAAATTGGAAATATCTCTGCACGCACAAGCTATCATTCTTACGATTGAATCCATCCCAAAACTAACATTTCTTAGTAATTCAAGTTGCAATTATGCATTGATTTTTTCAATGTTCTGTAAATAGCCTTTATAAGAAAAGTTGAATCGTTAAAATATTTTTTAAAAGCTCTTCTTGCCCCCTAACCCCCTAAAGAGGGGCACCGCCGCCCGCAGAGTACTCTTTTAAAATACGAATTAATCTTAAAATTATTTGCAATTATGCGTTGACTTTTTCAATAAACAAAATAGTCAAAAAAATTAAAGGAGAACTTATTTTACTAAATCCTCCTCTAATTTTCAGATGAAAATTCTTAAAATATTATTTCAAACCTCTTCTTGTCAACAATGCTTCCGGAGAAGGATCTTTACCTCTAAATGCTCTATACATTTCAGCCGGATCTCCTGTTCCACCAGCCATTAGTATATTTAGTTTAAAAGCATCTGCTGTAGTCTTATCGAAAACTGATGTCTCTTTGAAAGCTTGAAAAGCATCTGCATCCAATACCTCTGACCACATATAACTGTAGTATCCCGAAGAATATCCACCTGCAAAAATATGGTTAAAATAAGTACTTCTATATCTCGGAATTATTTCTGTGATCAAGCCCATTTGGGCCGTTGACTCACTTTCGAAGTCATTTGATGCGATTTCAATTTCCTCAGTAATTGTGTGATAATCGAGATCTAAAAACGATGCAGCCAGGTACTCTGTCGTTGCAAAACCCTGTCCCGCATTTGCGCTCGCTTCCATTTTATCTAACAACTCTCTCGGGATAACCTCTCCGGTCTCATAATGCTTAGCATAAACTGCTAAAACTTCCTCTTCTCCCGCCCAGTTTTCCAGAACTTGAGATGGTAATTCCACGAAATCTCTCGGAACATTCGTACCCGCAAGACCTTCATAATTAACATTTGACAATAGTCCGTGAATAGCATGTCCCATTTCGTGGAAATATGTTGTTACTTCGTCAAAAGTCAGCAAAGCAGGCTTGCCTTCAGTCGGCTTGGTAAAGTTACACACGATAGAAATTACAGGAGCAACTCTTTCTCCATTTTTCATACTTTGATCTCTGAAGCTGGTCATCCATGCTCCTCCTCTTTTGCTCTCTCTCGGGTGAAAATCCATGTATATTATACCCAAATGCTTGTCATTCTCATCAAAAACTTCATAAGTTTTCACATCTTCGTGATAAACCGGCAAATTGGTCAATTCTTTGAATTTCATACCGAAAAGATTCTCCAAAGTGTAAAACATTCCTTTGGTGACATTGCTCAGTTCAAAATAAGGCTTCAAATCTTCTTCATTGAAGGCATATTTCTCAGCTTTCACTTTTTCAGCATAATATCTCCAATCCCAAGGTGCAAGTTCGAAATCTCCACCTTCCTTTTCAATCATTTTTTGTAATTCAGCAGCATCACTTGCTGTAACTGTTTTTGCTCTTTCCCACACTTTATTTAGCAAATCATAAACATTTTGAGGATTTTTAGCCATCGATTCCTCCAAAACATAGTGGGAATGCGTCGGATATCCTAAAAGGTTAGCTTTTTCAAGTCTTAGATTGGCCAATTTTACTGTATGCTTTGAGTTGTCATGTTTTCCGCCGTTATTTCCACGGTTGGCATAAGCCTCATACATTTGCTTTCTCAGATCTCTATTGTCAGCGTACTGAAGGAATGGCATAACGCTTGGATTTTGAAGCGTAAATACCCATTTCCCTTCCTTACCTTTCTCCTTCGCTGTTTCAGCTGCTGCGCTGATCAAACCATCAGGCAAACCTGAAAGATCTTCTTTCTTGTCAACAACCAATTCAAATGCATTCGTTTCTGCCAATACATTTTGTCCGAATTCCAATGTCAAAGCAGAAATCTCTTTATTTAATTCCCTCAATCTGTCTTTTTGTTCCTCATTTAGGTTAGCCCCGCTTCTTACAAAACCTTTATAAGTTTTTTCTAGAAGTTTTGCTTGCTCCTTTGGATAATTTTTCTCCGCTCTGGTGTCATAAACAGTTTTGACGCGCTGAAATAATTTGTCATTTAAAGTGATATTATCATAATGCTCACTTGTTTTAGGAGACAATTCCTGTGCAATCTTCTGCATTTCATCAGAAGTGTTAGCACTATTCAAATTATAGAAAATACTACTTACAGTATTCAATTTACTTCCTGCGTATTCTAATTGCTCAATTGTATTTTCAAATGTTGCCGGCTCTTCATTATTAGCGATGGCTTCAATTTCCTCGTTATGCATTCTCATGGCCTCTTCGAAAGCAGGCATAAAATCCTCATTAGAAATGCTGTCGAAAGGTGGTACATTAAAAGGCGTAGTAAAGTCTCTTAAAAGTATATTTTCAGGTTCTGAAGGCTTTTCAGCTTCGTTATTACAAGAGTATATTGCCGCGGTGGCGAAAATTAGTAGCATGAAGAAATAGTTTTTCATTTGCAATTTGGTTTAAACAGGAAATTTGGTTAACATATATTATAAAACTTTGCAAATATAATAATTCATATCTACAATTCTATGGAATGCAATTCATTAGATAGTTTTTATGCATTTGGTTTATAGAGTTTATAAGGTTTATGGGGTTTATATCTTGTTCTGATAATCAACGCAGGTGCTAAACAACATGCTATATTAATTGTCCAATAAACTGCGCAGCACATAAACAGCTTGCGATAAACAACGTAGTGATAAACAACGTAGGTGCTAAACATCTCCAAACGAAACTGCGAAGCATTTAAACTGCGAAGCAATAAACACCCAGGGTCAAACAGGTTTTATTCAAAAACCTTGTCAAATCTTGATCTAGGGAAAAACTAAGTAAACATAAATGAATTTGATTATAAATTTATATTGTTAATATGAATAATTAAATATATAAATTTTCTGAAATAATTTGGAAATATAATATTATAATTTTAACTTGTCTCCGTAAAAACTTTATTAATACTTTATCAGTCTTATTATGAAGAATACTCCAGCAGCGATCCAGCGATCCAGCGATCCATATTTTTTCAAATCATTCATCAATTTAGGTTTTCTTTTGACCACAACATCTCATGGCTTGAAGTAATCTACAGAATGGATTATTCTTTTGTAGACTTGATTAAAGAGAGATGTTCTATAATTTCCAAAAAATCTCTAGTAGGTTTATCAACAAAACAATATAAATGGTAACAATTACAGTTGCCTTTTATTCCCTTTGTGTAAATAAAACTCTTCTTCCTACTAGACAGCTTTTTTCATCCTACATAAGATAGAGGTGAGAGAAAATATGAAAGGGACGAATGTAGAATTTTAGAAAAAACAGATGAGCTTGACAGGCAGCAGGAGGCAAAACTGAAACTCCTGAAAAAGAAGTAAGTATAAACATAATAAAAAACAATATTATGAAGTTAATTTTAAAATTTACAATCTTGTCAATGATTTTACTGCTTGTCGCTTGTCAAAAAGAAAATACAAGCAAAACAGGTTCATTGACAGAAGCCAATCGTGCGAAATTGGAAAGATTAGATCATTTTAATCAGATTCTTAGGAAGCATCATGAAAATCCTCAGGTCCAAGCGAGGAATTCTGAAACTTTTACTCCCGCAGAGACACGTTGGGCATTAGAAAGTGTGATAAATATTAATCATGCTTTGCGACCTGATCAATTTGAAATTTAATCATTTCCAGACACACTTTAGAAGTCCCTTTGACCAATAATGCTGTAACTGAGGAAGATTTCTATGATGCCTACATTTCATTATATGATTCTTTGGTGATAGCATTTGATGCAGCCTTAATTCCGGATAAGTATTTTATAGGTATGGTATTAGATAATGATACGATGATGACAGATAAGATAAGATTTAAGGTGAAGACTCAATTCGCTAGTGAAACTCAGATGGCGGTTAATTGTGATGAGATGTTCGATAGGGACTATTATATTGGAGCCTATCAAAATTGTAGTGATTCTAATTTATCCGGATCTTGTGATGCTACAGTGGACGATACAAATGGTATTTGTTTAATGGCAACCTATTTAAATGAATTAATTCAAGAAGATTTAATGGATAATAATCCAGACCCCCAAAATTATCCGTGGTTTGGCGGTTTTATAGGGGATGTAGTAGATTTTGTAGGTTTAGCTGAATTTTATGCAAACTATAATCCTAATTATGGAACAGAAGATCACCCACTAAAATTTTGTTTAATGGTTATGTTTTTCAGTTCTGATTTTACAGGAGAAACCGATTATTGTATTTCTGAAGAAAATTTAAACTGGCTTTTATGTAATCATTACGACATTGCAAAATCATATACTTTGCAACCTGGTAAACAATTAGCGATGGTGGATCTATTTTTGGATTTTACAACTTCAGGAAATGATGCACTTCATGGAAGTTTTATGGAAATTTACGAGGGGGTACCTTTTTTTAAAAATACGACTCAATGGGGAAATTTCACGATAGGAGTACCTGTACCTTACGAAAGTTTAATGCAATCTGTAATAACACCTTAATATCTAACAACATGGGCTATTATATAAAGTGATAGCCCATGTTTAATTCAAAATTCTAACTTTATGATAAATAACTCAAAGTATACTATTTTCAAGAAAAATGTATTTATTTTCTTGTTTTTGCTTACGACATTTAGCTTATTCTCTCAAATGGAGGATGAAGTGCTCTTTTTTAAAGAAAATGTACAATATTCTTCGATCGGAACATTGGTCATGCCAGCAAAAGATTATTTTTTTGCTTCTAATTTATATTATTATTCAGAGGATTCAGAAAAGGCAAATCTTGATTTATATAAGATGTCCCATGATCTCAAGAAATTAGACTCTGTTAGTTTAGATATGAAGATTAATTTCAATTCTTATAATATTATCAGAAAGAACGACTCTATTATAATTGTCACTATTCGGGATTTCTTATTTGACAACGAACCTGCCGGGGAAATAATTATTCTAAATGAAAATTTACAGACAATAAATAAGATTTCTTATTTTTTACCGAATGTTTCAGAAACTCAATCACGCAAAATATCAATTGAGTTAAATGGTGAACTGGAATTTCATTTATATGCTTCTATTTCAAGCATAGACAATTCAAATTTATGGTTCTATTCAGCAAGACTTAATTCAAATTTTGAGGCAATAGAAACGAATAAATTTTCTATAAGACCAGGGGCATTCGAAGGCAGTAATGTTGTGAAATTTAATAACGAATACTATTTTACCGCTCTAGATTTATATAAAAGTAATGACGGGCTTAAAAATTGGGAAGAAATACCGGTAGAAGGAATTAATAATTTACTTTATCATCCGTGTCAAATTATCTCCTTCAACAATAATTTAATTATCGCTTCACAACTAAGAAACTTAGTTCATAGAAGAGGTCTTTTAGTGGAATTTTTGAATATGGATTTAGATGTTGAAAAGTCAAATTACTACTTTGAGCAACTCGATAATAATGATAATTTGACGTATCTCTCCAGTACTAGTGCAGTTGTTAAAAACCCGGTTGGAGATAGGGTAATTATAGCGGGACAAAATGGTTTTTCAATAGGGAACACGTTAAATTATCCAAAGGTAAATGTGCCAAGTAACTTATTCTTTATTCAATACGATGACGACTTTAAGGAAAAATGGGTCAAGGTACTGGAAGGAGATGCTTTCTATTACATGGACGGCGGAATTCGATATCTTACTGATGACAAGATCATAGGAAGTGGTTTTAAATATGCCATAGAAGAAGACAAGTTTTATGGATTTATCATCATGCTGGATAGTGAAACCGGTGATATCATCAGTAATGTAAATACACATAGCATTAGTCCTGAGCGGCTGAAATTATTTCCCAATCCTGTCATGGATCACTTGAATATAGATTTACCTACTTCTGAAATGATAGATTATGAAAGTTATTCGATTATAACGGTACAAGGGGCAGTGTTAAAGCAGGATAATATGACGGGAACTACAATTTCTGTAGGTGATTTGCCGAGTGGTCAGTATATATTATTGCTGCATGGGAGTGGAAAGGTGGCTGTGGGGAAGTTTGTGAAAATGTAGAAATTTATGAAAAAGTAAATTCACATTTAGGAAAAAAAATATTATCCATATGACAATTAATAATACTTCAATCTGTTTTAATAAATTTTTTGTTTTTTTTCTTGTTTTACTTTTTCCTTTCAGTCTATTCGCACAAATAGAAGGGGCAGTCCTTTTTTCAGGAAATGAAACAGATTTCCTATCAACTAAAACTTACTCAAACATTTCGAGTAATTATGTTTATGCGGCTAATTTAATTTCAAATGAGGGGTCAGCTTTTTCAAATATAGAATTATTTAAATTGTCGAATGACCTGAGAAAAATCGATTCTGTTTCTTTAGAAAATCAGTTTGATTCCCACGATTTTATAATAACAGGAAGTAATGATTCTATAATAATTTTTGCCATGAGAAGATTCATCAATGACGAATTTCCGGCACTAGAAGTTATTATATATGACGAAGAATTGAATTTATTAAATAGTAAATCTATTTCATTAACTGATTTGTTAGGAAAACAAACCAGGAAGTTTTATCTAGTGGAAGATGATGAGGGCGGATTTATGCTATATGCTACGGTAGTAGACCCCATAGATTTATGGTTTTGTTCAATTAGATTTAACTCCGATTTTGTGCTTTTAGAAAGTAATAAGCAATCTATTCCAAAAGTTGTTAGATATACAAGCAATATAGTTAAATTCGAAGAGGACTATTATTTTACAGCACTACAATTATACCGAAGCAAAGATGGATTTAAAGATTGGTCAGTGGTGGATGTTCAGATTAATGATAAGGTCTTCTATAATCCAAGTCAAATCATGCACTTTAATAATCATTTACTCATTGCTTCTCGATTCGCTACAGTCATGTATGGGGGTGGATTGTTGGTAGAATTTTTTAATAATGAATTTGAAGATGAAAAATCTAAGTACTATTTTGAACAGTCTGAACATTTTGTAAATTTAAGTGACATATCAAATTACAATGCTATAGCTAAAAATCATACCGGGGACAAAGTCATAATTTCAGGTCAATTGGGAAGCATTCTCGGCTATCCTAATTCTCAAACTCCAACAAATTTATATTTTATCCAATACGATGATGAACTTAACGAAACCTGGATCAAAATATTAGAGGGCAATGATTTTTATTTTATGTATGATGGTATTCGTTATATGAATGATGAAAAGATCATAGGAAGCGGCTTCAAATACGCTATAGAAGAAGATAAATTTTATGGATTTATCATCATGCTGGACAGTGAAACAGGTGATATCATCAGTAATGTCAATACACATAGCATTAGTCCTGAGCGACTGAAATTATTCCCTAATCCTGT
>CALCSX010000303.1 GCA_937894165.1 uncultured Saprospiraceae bacterium
AGAAATTAGGATTTGAATAGATGAGCTCATCAGAAGTTTCGAAACACATTAAGGTGAGTGGAATATCAATCAATAAATCACAAAAATCCGGATTGTAATCTTCTATTAATCCAAGACCTTCGATCATATAAAATGTTCTCTCATCCATTTCAGAATCCGGGCATTGGAAAGAGATTCTTTTTCTCTCTATTCCGTCACTAAAGATCACATTATCTACGTCTGTTACGATAAAATTATCAAGCTCTATGAGCATAAACTCGTCATCCTTTTCCAGCGAAAAATCAAGATATAATGCCTCGTAGTTCTGAATATATTTGTAAACTTGATCACCCTCCTGTCTGAAAAAGCCTTTGCTTGTAGGATTTGTTTCATCTAAATCGTCAAATGAATATAATTCAAAGTAATATTTGCCATCTAGTAAGGTGCTATCTACACTAAAATATTCCATTCCGGCTTCAGGTGCTTGTGACTGGAAGAATTGTTCTTTGTACCAAATGTGTTTGGAATTCACATAATGCAAATTGCTTTTTCCTTCCTGTGCTTGAATAAAATAAGGAAAGTTAATCCAGAAAAATAGTAGTAAACAAGTGAATATTTTCATTCTAATAATTTTATGAAAACTATAAGGTTTTTAAAATTAATACAAAACTTTGGTTTTTGGTAATTTCATTACTAAACTTTTCTCTAATACATTAAATCATATGGGAAAGGTTATAAATTTGCCTATTTAGTCCCTCATTCGAATTGCAAATTGTAAACCGCATTTTATTAATATTGCTACCTTTGTCGCATGAAATCCGAAATTCGCAGGACTTTAATTATAGCTATTCCGATCATTCTCGGAAATATGACACAGATGATACTTGGGATCATTGACAGTGCTATGGTTGGGCAGATAAATTCTATACAATTGGCGGCAGGTTCACTGGTCAATAATGTTTTAGCGGTGCCATTCACGATAGGGATAGGAGCGACGATGGCGATTTCTCCTTTGGTAGCCATGTCCGCGGGAAGGGAGGATTCCAAGGGAGCTTCACATTTCCTGTACAATGGCTTTATATTATGTACTTTGCTGGCTATTGTAATTGGCGTGGCGATTCATTTGGGTTCCGACATTTTATTTCATTTGAATCAGGATGAAAGTGTTGCTTTACTCGCCTACGATTATCTGATAATTATGGGATATTCAACTATTCCGATGTTGATGTTCCTAGCGTTGAAGCAATTTACAGATGGACTAGAATATACCAGAGTAGCTATGACCTTATCGCTTCTCTCGATTCCTATCAATATAGGCCTTAATTATCTTTTGATTTTTGGAAAAATGGGCTTTCCACGTCTGGAACTTTATGGTGCCGGAATAGGGACGCTTGTAACCAGGATATTGATACTAGTGGCGATGATATATGTGGTGATGAAGTCTAGAAAGTTCCAAAAATTTGTAGAAACGCGCAAAGAAACTTGGAAGGTGAGTTTTCGAAGTTGGAAAGAGTTGTTGGAGATAGGAATTCCTTCGAGCATGCAATACGCCATGGAGACAGGAGCTTTTGCCTTCAGTGGAATTATGGTGGGCTGGCTAGGAGCGGTGCATTTGGCTTCCCATCAGATTGCCTTGAATATAGCATCATTGACTTTTATGGTGTCACTGGGACTCTCTGCGGCTGGGGCTATTCGGGTGGGCAATGCTTACAGTAGGAAGGATTTTGCTGCAGTGAGGAATATCGGATTTGGCACTTTATGGACATCAGTGGTGTATGGTGTTGTTTGTGGTATTCTATTCGTACTACTGAGAAATTACTTACCTTATATTTTCAATGACGAACCTGCAGTGATAGCCATTGCATCGGGTTTGCTTTTATGGGCGGCAATATTTCAAATTTCGGATTCTGTGCAAGCTATCGGCGTGGGACTATTGCGAGGGATAAAAGATGTTCGGATGCCGACAATATTTGTAGCGGTGGCTTACTGGATGTTGGGCATTCCGGCCGGATATTTTCTGGCTTTCGAGATGGGATATGAGTCGATGGGTGTTTGGATGGGTTTTGTAATTGGACTTTCCTGCTCAGCTGTGTTTTTAACTTTTAGATTCAATAGAGTGACATTGAAGTTGAAGTAACTACTCACGTAAGATCAATTTCAATCCAAAAATGTTAATTTTCCGTGATACTTCATCTCTTTTCTTGTCAATAGCGCTGCTATGTATACCAATAAAATTTGAAATTGTCGGCAATATTAAAAGAGATTTGCCCAAATGCTTTGTTGCAAATACTCTCCATAGCTTTCTGCTATGTATGCGTTTTGCGCCGTGCATTTGAACAAATCTCAATATTAATCTTATCCAACATTCCAAAATTTAATTGGGATTCCACTAAAAGCATCTTCGTCTGACGAAAAATTAACTATTTTTGTCTTTTGAAAGCATCTACGTGGGTAGTTACAAATAAAAACCATAAATAAATTACCTTTAAAAAATTTTTAAAATATATATACATGAATTCTATAGATTTCGACCTGTTAAAACTAATTAGTGAGACAGCCGGTGCGCCGGGATATGAGAAGGAGATAAGAGAGGTGATTTTGAAAGAACTGGAAGGGCTGGTGGATGAGGTAAAGGTAGATAATATGGGTAGTATATTGGCTACAAAGAAGGGACGGTCGGACAAGAAAGTGATGGTAACTGCTCATATGGACGAAATAGGATTTATTGTTTCCCATATAGATGATGATGGTTTTATAAGATTTCATCCATTGGGAGGATTTGACCCAAAAACATTGACATCTCAGCGAGTATTGATTCACGGTAAGGAGAAAGTAGTAGGTGTAATGGGCTCCAAGCCGGTTCATATTATGACGGCGGAGGAAAAGACGAAGAGTCCACTTTTGAAGGATTATTTTATCGATACGGGGATGAGCAAGGCATTGGTGGAGGAGAAAATATATGTCGGAGCTTCAGTCACGCGACTTCGAAGTTTGATAGAGATGGGCGATTGTGTCAATGGCAAATCGCTTGATAATAGGGTGTCGGTATATATTTTGTTGGAGACATTGCGGGAGATGAAGGGGCAGAAATTGCCTTTCGACCTGATAGCGGCATTTACAGTTCAAGAGGAGGTAGGATTGAGGGGAGCCATTTCTGCTGCCCATCAGATGGATCCGGATTTTGGTATCAATTTGGATGTGACGGTAGCTTATGACACACCCGGAGCCCAGCCATACGAAAACGTAACTAAGCTCGGTCGAGGAACTGCGATCAAAATAATCGATGGTCATACTATCTGCGATTATAGGATGGTTGATTATTTAAAATCTGTAGCGGAGAGGGATATGATTAAGTATCAGTTGGAATTATTACCTGCGGGCGGCACAGACACAGCGGCTGTTCAGAAGTCCGGTAAGCATGGAGCGATAGCAGGAGCTATTTCTATTCCACTGAGAAATATGCATTCTGTGATCGAGATGGTCGACAAGCATGATATCAGAGCCACTATTGAGCTTTTGAAGGGTGCCTTGGAGACTTTGGATAAGTATGAGTGGGCACATTAGTCACTAATGTATTCTTAGGACCACATTTCCTTTCTTTCTCTCGGTGTCGACATATTTATGTGCGGCAACGACTTCATTCATTGAAAATATCTTGTCAATAGTGGCTTTGTATTGCCCTTTTTCGTAGAGATCTTTCAGGATTTCCAATTGCTGTTTAGATTCAGCCGCGACTTCCATGCCTCCCACGCTCTTGTAAATTCCATCCTCACTTAGTAAATTTTTACATTGAGTCCGTTTAGTTTTTCCCACTGCATCGAAAATAATATCGAACTTCCGGACTAATTTAGTAAAATCCTCTTTGTCGTACAATACAACATTCTCGACTCCCAGACTGCGAACCAATTCCTCCCCCTGAGAACTGCAAACTACTGTAAGTTCAGCTTTATGAGACTGAGCTATCTGTATAGCTGCCAGTCCTACTGAACCTGTAGCCCCATAGATAAGGACTTTTGGATTGGTTTTTTCTGAAATTTTGGATTTCTCCAAGAAGTAAATAGCTGTCTGGCCACCGAAGGGCAGCGCTGCAGCTTCTCCGAAAGAGGCATTCTTCGGTTTGTGGATAACATGACTCTTTTCATCGAGAACGATAAATTCTGCATAACAGCCAAACTTAAATCCTGTCATCCCGAATACTTCATCGCCAACTTTGAAGGAATTTATTTCACTTCCTACCCTATCTACCACACCGGAAAAAACAGTGCCGAGAATAGGCTTGCGGGGTTTAGTAATGCCTAGCACCAATCGCATGATAACTTTCATAAACCCCTTTACAACCAGTCCTCTGACTCTGACATCTCCTGAATTGACAGCTGTTGCGTGGATTTTCACTCGAAATTGATTTTCCTTCGGAATGGGTTTAGGGACATCTTTAATTTGCAGGACGTCAGGTGAGCCGTAGCGAGTGCAGATTACGGCTTTCATAGTTTCAGTTTGGTTGTTCATATAGAGTTGTTTCTTAGACTAGAATAACAAATGAACTAGACGGATTTGTTCTGAGTGAAGGAGATAATAGCGATATAGATTCCGACCATTAAGCCTATCATAATTAGAACTATAGTATAATCGATAAAAATATGCGGCCAGTTGGCACCTATTGCGATTCCTAAAGATAGTAAGGCCAGTTTAAAAAGTGCAATCTGTCCCCAAGAGTACGTGTATTGTTTAAATATTTTCATAGCTTTTTTTACTAAGTTATAACATTAATTGATGTGAAATCCAAAAAATGCAAGATTTCGACTATTAAATGAGAAATTTCGACGAATAATCAAGTAGATAGGCTATTTAAATAGTATTGGTTAAATTGATCCCGCATCAACGATAGGAATGGTGAAGGCGAAAGCCGTAAGTGCCGGTAAATATTTTCTGTATGGAATAGCGTGTCGTGATTGGCACCGGCACCGGAGCGAAGCGCAGCCATGGATAGCGTGAACTCGCACGATCTGAAATAGTGTTTTACAAAAAAAATTAATCAGTGATCGTGCGGGGGGTGCCCAAAAATCTTTAAGCAAAATCAATTATAGCCTCAGAAACTTTTTCAGGCTCTTCTTCTTGTGGAAAATGTCCACAGGTATCTAGCTTAATCGTCTCTGAATTTAGAAAGCCTGAAGTAAATTTTTCAAGGTAATGTGGTTTAAGAATGGGGTCTTTCATCCCCCAAATAAATAAGCTTGGTTTCTTAGAAATAGGATGTTTTTTATTCCAAAGTCCTTCGAACCAATCCTGATCTTGCGACAGTGATTTGGCAAAGGTAAGAGGGCCATTTCGGGCGGATTTGTTTGGAAAAGGCTTGGTATAATGCCCTAAAATATGCTTTGAAATCTTTTTATCGCCAAAAGATCGGGGCAGGAGGAAACGCGGAGAAAAGTTGAAATATCGATAAAGTAAGGGCAGCAGGGGGCTCTTCAAAATCCCTTTTAATTTTATAAAATCCAGGTCTCCATCACTACTCCAGAGCCAGGAATTCAGAATTACAAATTTTTTAAATCTTTCGGGGTTTTTCATAGCTACATCTAGCCCAATTGGACCTCCGAAATCGTGAACTATGAGGGTGATATTAGATAAATTCTGTGCAAGAATGAATTTTTCGAGGCTTTTACTGTGGTTTCGAGTAGAGTAATCATAATTTTTCGGTTTGTCAGAAAGACCGAAGCCTATGTGATCAATTGCGAGGCATCTGTATTGTGAGCTTAGATTTTTAATAATTTTTCGAAAATCGAAACTCCATGAAGGTGTACCATGTACGAAAAGCAAGATTTCTCCCTTTCCTTCATCGATGTAGTGCATTTTTTGACCATTAATCTCGAAAAAATTTGGAGAAAAGGGATATTCAGAAGTGTCAAGCCATTGATTTGCCATGTTTTTTTGACAAATTTAGGGAGGGAGAGTGAATTAAAACTTGGTCTACACCAAGATTAGATTTTCACGTTATTGAAAAGTTTGCTGAAATTGGTTGGGTCGATGCTGAGATAAGAGGCGAGGTATTTGTGGGGAACGAGGGTCAGGAGGTGAGGGCTTCTTTGGCAGAAGGTTTTGAATCTTTCCTCGATACTGAGTGAGTGCAGTTCAATATGACGTTTGATAATTCCGGCTAGCACGGCTTCTGTCATGCGTCGAAAAAGCCTTTCGATGGATCGGGATTGGTCAAAAAGTTCCTGCAATTGTTCGTAAGTGATGAAGTCGAATTCGCTGTCAGTTAAGCATGTGAGGTAGTATGGAGAGGGTGCTTGGAAGGAAAAGGATTCGGGAATGGCGCAGAGGTTGGGCGGGTAGGTGAAGGCAATTACATGACTTTTGTGATCGGAATCGAAGTATGACATTTGCACGCCACTTTTTACGAAATACAATTCCCGTTGCACTTGGCCGGGGAGGGTAATGAACTCTCCTTTTTTGCATGATCGGGGTTTGAGTTGCGCTGTGAGGAGATCGTAATCTGAGACATTAAGGTGGTGAAAAAGGTTGAAAAATTCGAATAGATTCATGGCTTAAGTTGAGGCTTTTGATTATTTTAAATCCATTTAATAGCACCTTATGTTAGAAGTATTTAAAGATACAAAAATTAAAAACCGTCTTATCTATATTGATCGAGAGAAATTTCTTTAAGTGGATTTCCGCCATCGGTGTATAATTTGCCGTGATTTTTCAATGCATTTGCAATTTTTTGAAGAGCTTCTGCTTCTAATTCAGGATGCCGACCA
>CALCSX010000304.1 GCA_937894165.1 uncultured Saprospiraceae bacterium
TACAAGAATCTGATTTTAGGACTATTGTGTCAGGTTAAGAAGCAATCTGGGTTAATGATGCCATTGCAGTTCTTTCCTGCCCACCTGCCTCCATCATGTAGAAGTCCAGCAAATGATCATCAGAGTAATCAATCAACTCAAAGTTTAATTCATTTTTTTTATCGAAAATATATGTTATTACAGAAAGATCATTTGAAGTTCCAAGCAATTTTGCTGCCATCTCTTTAGTAGCACGACTTTGAGCGTCCTCTGATTCCACTATCGTAATACATTCGGAATATAAAGTATTTAAAGAGTCATTCAGTCGCTTTATTTTTTCTTCCAAGAGAAGTATATCGTTACTAAGTGTGTCATCAACGACTATATCATCATTAATCCATTGAGCTTGTGCATTTATTGAAAATAATACCAACCAAGCCAGAAGTATATTTTTCATTTTTCTTTATTTTTTTTGTTCCTGATCTTCTTTTCTCTCTATTTCAAAATTATTATGTGTAGAAACAATATCTTTTAATATAGGGCTGTCGGGATCTTCAGCGTTAGCCAAAATAAAATCGTAAAGTAGCCAAGGTTTTTTAATATCATTGGAGATATTGGAAAACATAGCAAATTCAAAATTTAAATCATTTTTTTGACCAATCCAATCAGGATCGCCCCAATATTTTATAAAGAATGGTAAGAATCGCCATCGTTCAAATTTAAAATCTTCCGATGAATAAAACAATCCTTGCATTCCGCTTCGATTGCATCCCCAACAATCCCCAGAGCCAACGTCCATTGAATTACCGAATGTTAATTTTTTGTCATTTTGAAAAACATAATGAATATGATCTACATTGCGAGAACCTCCAAGAAGTTTCGCTGCCCTTTCTTTCGTAGCACGGGTTTGGGCATAGCCGGATTCCAATATAGGAATACATTCTTCGTATAGCGTATTTAAAGAGTCATTCAACCGCTTGATCTTTTCTTCTAAGTGAAGTATATCGCTACTTATAGTGTCTTCAGATGCTATGTACCTTGGTTGAGGAGGGGTGGGATTAAGAAATTGGAATTCTCCTGATTTCATTCGTAGATCTTGTATTGTTTCAAATAGTTTAAACTTCTTTTCCAGTGATCCCTGTAAGGCAGGGTGTGTCAGCCGCACGTTCATAAGAGAATCGACCATTTTATTGACGAGTGTATTTTGCCCTTCGCTGCCGGGAGGATGAGTTTTTAGCTCTTTCAACATCTTTTCTGTTAAGATTTCACCATCATCATTAATCCATTGAGCTTGTGTATTGATTGAAAACAATATTATCAAGGTGATCAGAATATTTTTCATTTTTTTTCATTTTTTTGGTCAAATTCAAATTGTTTTTTTCCATGTTGATAATCATCATAAAAATCCACCAATGTCTTCAATATAGGTGTATCCGGATCTTTAGCATTCGCTCTTATAAAATCTAAAAGAAGCCAAGGTTGATGATAGGGGTCTTGAATAGATTTGAAAAAGGCTACTTCAAAATCGTGAAAATTATTTTGACCGGACCAGTTCGGATCTCCCCAAAATTCAATAATGAATGGAATATAAAGCCACTTTATTTGCTGACGATAGATTAAAGTGTTGGAATAATACTCTTTAGTAAAATTGTACATAGCACTTCTCTCGCAGCCCCAACAATCATCTTCCAATCGTCTTCCTAATGCAAGAATGCTATCATTTTCGAAAATATATTTAATATCTTCCAATCTCCTTGAATTACCTAAAATGTTGGCAGCTTTTTCACGACTAGCTCTTGAATAGAGTTCATCATTTTCTATTATTTTTTTGCATTCATTGTAAACACCATACATAGAATCCCTTAGTAAATTAAATGATTCTTCGAGAATTAAAACATTTTGCTGAACAGTATCAGGTATCCTACGCTTATTCGGATATTTATTCAAGAAGTGAAATCTTCCATTTTTATTTGCCAATTCTTTTAGAGCTGTACTTATTTTTATTTTCTTCTCATCCGAATCGAGAATTTGTGGATGTTCTGATAATGCTGTAACTAGTGAATTTATCATTGATGAATAAAGTTCCTGCTTTTCCAAATCATTGTTATCAATATTTTTTAATTCAGAAACCATCTTTTCTGTTAAGACTTCTCCCTTATCACTAATCCATTGAGCTTGTGCATTTAATGAAAAGAATACTATCAAACAAAGAAGTATATTTTTATTTTTTTTCATTTTTTAGATGTTGTTCGTATTTTAACTTCTGTCTTTCAAAATTATCATGAAATTTAGCTATCGCCTTTAGAATAGGCGTATTTGGATCTTTTGCATTAACCTGTATAAATTCATAAAGAAGCCAAGGTTTATAATAATCATAGTGCAAAGAATAGAAAAAAGAAAGTTCGAAATCAAAATTATTTTCTTGACCCTGCCAATTAGGATCCCCCCAATAATCAATAAAAAAAGGAAAATATCTCCATTTCATTCTTTTCTTTTCTACTTCTCTATCTCGATATTCAGAAGTGAAACTTCTCATTGCTGAACGATCACATCCCCAACAGTTGGATTCATACGAAATCCCTAAATTCAAATTATTGGTATTGTCAAAGATATACTTTATGTCATCATAATGACTTGAAGTTCCAAGTACTATAGCGGCTTTCTCTCTTGTAGCCCGTGTATGGCTGTTATTGTCCTCCGTGATATGTTTACAGCGTTCATAAATTATTCTGATAGAATCATTAAGTATTTTAAGTTTATTCTCTAATAGTATAATTTCTGAACTTACAGTGTCTGTATATTTATTATAAGGAGGTTTAATATGTTCCGGATTCAAAAAATGGAAATCGCCTGATTTGCCTATTAGCTCTTGGAGAATTAGATCCGTTTGGATTTTCTTAATTGAAGATTCTTTAATTAATGGATTGTTTCTTCTCTCATAAATAATAGAGTTAATAATTTTCTGTCTAAGGGAGTCTTGTTTGGTTATATTTAGGTCAAAAGATTTTAACTCATTTATCACCAAGCTTTTCATAACATTGCCTACAGAATCAACATATTGCGCTTCAACACTCAATGTAAATACCATTAAAATTCCAAAAATTATCTCCTTCATCTGTAAAAATTTATAATAGAAATTTACCCGGAGATAGAAACCACCCCTGAGTTATAAAAAAAATAACTATTTTACTATTAGTATTATTGCCCCTCTGAGATCCTTAAAAAGACCTTACATTTTTAGCTATAGCTTTCCCACTATATCACTCCTCCTCCGCGCTCTCCACTGAACTCTTCGCCTCACCTATCCTGTGTAATATCTTGAAAGTAAAGTCGTGATCATTATTTTCATCAGCCTTATATTTTCTGACGACCTCTTCACGCCATTCTTTCTTATCTAAAACTGGGAAATAAGTGTCCCCCTCTACCTCTGCTTCCACCTCGGTCAAGTAAATCTTATCCAAATATGGCATAGCCAAATTATATATCTCCGTGCCACCCAAGATCATCGCCTCTTCCTCGTCATTGTCATGCGCTATACTCAAGGCCTCCTCGATCGAACTGACAGTCAGTGCATTAGTAACTAAAAAGAAAGGATTTCGTGTCAAAATAATATTCTTCCGCTTCGGTAAGGGACTTCCAATGGAGTCAAAACACTTCCTTCCCATGATCACATGCTTGTCCAGTGTCAGTCTTTTGAATAATTTTAAATCATCACTCAGATGCCAGGGAAGCTCATTGTCTTTGCCGATTACACGATTTCTACTCATCGCTACGATCGCGGATACTTGCATTTACTGTTCTTTTTCGTTTAGGTTTCTGAATTACATTGAGGAGATTGGCATTCTTCATTTGCTCTTGCAAGGCCAATCGGGATTCTCGTATTTCACCATTGATGTATTTTTCGATAATCAAACTGGCGATAGGCGCAGCATAAGTTCCCCCAAAACCGGAATTTTCCACATAGACAGCTATCGCAATTTGTGGATTATTTTTCGGGGCAAATCCGAAAAATACAGAGTGGTCTTCCCCATGTGGATTCTCTGAAGTCCCCGTTTTTCCGCAAATGCTAATATCCGGCAGAAAGGCTCTGCGGGCTGTCCCCGAAGCCACCACTCTCTCCATTCCCTCTACCACATCCTCAAAATATAGTTTCTTGACAGCCGCTTCTCTTCTATTATAGGTGATATTATCTATTTTCCCTAAATTGTCAATATAACCTCTAACGAGGTGGGGTCGATAAAAATGTCCCCGATTGGCTATAATAGCAGCCAAATTGGCAATTTGTAAATTGGTCATCTGAATTTCGCCTTGCCCAATGCCAATAGATATAATGAAGGGAGAGCGCCAAGCTCCATTTCCGTAAAGTCGGTTATAATAATCACTGGAGGGTACATTTCCTTTGTTTTCAGATGGCAAGTCTATTCCCAATCGGTCATTGAGGCCGAAGGATTCTGCAATTTCTTTAAATCTATCGAGTCCAATAGCAGGCTTGGTATACCCTTTTTGGTTCAATATAGCTGTCATTTCTGCAAAGAAATAGGAGTTGCAAGAATGTTCGATAGCTGTCGCCATATCTCGCGCGTGGGGATGCACGTGGCAACCTCGCCATCGACCACCTACATAGGTGCCGACATTACATTTGACTCCTTGAAGATGGTCCCAAACACCCTCCTCCATCCCGGCTAAACCCACCAAAATTTTAAAAATAGAGCCCGGAGGGTATTCCGCAAGCACACTTCTATCATACAAGGGCTTCATCGTATCCCTCAGCAGCTCTCCGTAAGCCAGACCACGGTTGCTTTTGAAGGAAAGTACATTAGGATCGTAGGTGGGGGCAGACACCATCGCCAAAATTTCCCCGGTGGACGGTTCAATGGCAACAATGGCGCCCTTCTTATTTTGCATCAATTCCTCTGCAAATTTCTGCAGTTCCAGATCAATTGAGGCACTTAAATTTATACCTGATTTGGCTATAGAATCAAGCAAGCCATCCTTATATCGCCCCACATCTCTTCCCAGATTATCCTTCAAGATATAGGAAATTCCCATTCGTCCTCTCAGACTATCCTCATATTGTTTTTCTATGCCTGTCGCCCCGATATAATCTCCGGGACGATAGATTCCGTCGCTGTCTTCAATAATCTTTTGGTCTACCTCACGAATATATCCCAATATATTGGCTGCATTTTGGTGAGGATAGGCCCGCGCACTTCTCAGAACCCCCTCAAAACCCTTGAATTCGAAGCTGTGCTCTTGAAATTTGATGAAAACCTCCGGAGATATCTTCTTCAAAAACGGAAAGGGCACATTTTTCGAAAAACGCACATCACTCCAATCTTTGTTTAATAAAGAGTCAAATTCAGAAATGGTGATTTCAAGAAGAGAACAAAATTTTTCCTTATCAATATTGGGATCTACCTTACTATAAGTAGCCATCAAATCATAGAGCGCATCATTATTTACCATTAGTTGACCCTTTCGGTCATAAATCAGCCCGCGCGCCGGATAAACTATTCTCTTTTCAATGGCGATAGCATCCGCTCTATTTTTGTAGGTGTCGTCAATTATCTGCAACTGGACAATTTTGAAAATAAGCATTAAGCCTCCAAGTACAATGATCGCCTGAATCGTTAATTTTCTGTTTTCAAATTTATCTTTGCCTTTCATCCGGTGAGCATTTAATCAATCGGTGATATCACGTAGTGGAATAGTAGAATAACCACATAACTTAATAAAAATGTAAATATTGTTTTCATCAATATAGTTCCAATATAGGCTATCGTAAATATTTCTGCGGAAAAATATACCAAAGTATGACTAAAAACCAAAATTGAACTGTAAGATAAAAACCAGCCCAGACCCATGTTATCGAAGGTAGGACTTGCTGTAGTGCCGTAACCTCCCCGCGGTTCCAAAGCAGCCACCACCCATTTTCTCACGAAAGCCGTAAATACACAAGCCGCAGTATGAACGCCGGGTGAATCATAGAAAAAATCTAAAATCATTCCAAATACAAATGCAATAAGGAGCAAGCCGTTATTGGAAATCCGAAATGGGAGTGTCAGTAAAAAGATTGGGTAAAATAAAACCTGAATATAAATCGCTCCACCCCAGCCCAAGTTTATACCTCGCATGATCAATACCTGGATAAATAAATAAATTATTCCCCAAATGACTATCCGAATATTGGAAGATGCATTCATATCTCTGAATTTTGTAATTCCTCCAATTCCTCTTTATGCTGATTATTTAAAATATAGACATATTTTGTCTTCGTCATATCTTCAAAAAGTTCAACCGAAATAGAGTAGAAGTTGCTCCCACTTTCTACCTCAAATTCATCAATTTTGCCTATCATTATTCCTTCAGGAAAGATAGAACTATAGCCTGAAGTGATAATAGTGTCACCAATTTCAATACCTGCGTGTTTCGGCAAATCTAATATTTCATGATAATTCGCTTGGAAACCCGGCCAGGACAGGGTGCCGAAATAACCCTTACTGCGGACTGAAACACTGATTTTTGACTGACTATTCAGAATTGAGACTACATTTGAATAATTTGGGGAAGTGTTTTTTACGATACCAATAATACCATTGGCGGTAAAAACCCCCATGCCGCTTTCTATACCTTGTTTGCTGCCCTTGTCAATCAGCAGGATGTTATCTCTTTGAGCGAATGAATTTTTAATTATTTTGGCTGAATAATAGTCATACATGGCCATTGTTGTATCGCAAACCTCCTCCAATTCAGATGAAACCAATGAAAGCACATCAACTTTTCGTTTTAATCGGGCATTTTCAGCTGCTAGAGAATCAGCTATCTCACTTAATTTGTAGAATTTGGACAATTCTTCCGATCGGTCGTAAACATACCCTGTAAATATATTACTTGAATTTACAAAAATAGCATTTTGCGTTTTATTGTAATTCACAATGAGATAGACACAATAAATCTCCAAAATTAAGAAAAGGATAAAATTGCCAAATCTTGCAAAAA
>CALCSX010000305.1 GCA_937894165.1 uncultured Saprospiraceae bacterium
ATAAGAAATTCTATAAGTCATGGACGGAAGATTTAGACAATGAATATTACGATTCCGAGGGGGATTGGTATGATGACTTAAGTGATGTGAATTATATAGATGCATCTTCTACCACAATAAGTTCGAATTGTAAGCATCAACTGGATGTGATGAATACCTTTAGGAAAGGAACACTACTTCTAAGACGTGCACCTGAAGAAGTACCTGAGTCCACAGTATTCAGAACTTATCCTAATCCGGTTACCACAAGCTTGTTTTGTGAATTACCTGAAGGGGAATGGGATATTCGAATCACTGATATAAGCGGAAGAGAAGTATTATTTTTCAAGCATCAGGAAGGAACAGTTGATTTAGATTGCCATAATTTGCTATCAGGCATGTATTTAATTCATGCAGTAAGGAAAACGGAGATTAAAGATTCACGAACTGAGATCGTTAAGTTTGTGAAGTTGTAGAATAGTAAAAATTTTAAAAACTACAAATAGGGTTAGGAATATTAGTTTTCCTAACCCTACTATCTTGGGATTCTGAATAAAACTATCAGGACACATCTTCCCCCCCCTTTAGTTAAAGTTTACATTTTTTCCCTCCCCCAAAAAATAATTTCCAATAATGTCTGTTTAAGGATTATTAACAACTTGTGATACAATCATTTTACTGTTGTCGATACCGAAAATATGTCATTGTTAAAGCAAGAAACATTATTTGTAGTTTGTAATTCAAGTATTTAATTCATCAAAAACAGAACACTATGAAATTCTTCAGCGCACTTATCTTTTCATTTTTCTTATACTTTTCCGGCTTTTCCCAAGGCTTTCACTTTGGCATTGGAGCGGGGGCTAATTATACTGATATAATTAGTAAAAATCACCCTTTTGATTTTTATTCTTCCGGATTGGGTTTTCAGATAAATACAATTGCAGAGTATAAATTTTGCGATAAAATGAGTCTGCGAGCAGAGCCCGGCTTTGAAAGCAGAACAGTGGAATCCGTGGGGCAATTGAACGACAATAAATTGAATTTTAATTATATCACCCTGCCGGTAATGCTGACTATTTCACCGATAAAGAAACTGACTTTTATGGTGGGTCCTGAAGTAGCTTATATCCTCTCCTCCGACTTGCATGTCAGTCAATTTGTAGAGAATACATTTGGTGTTGTAAATCAAGATTTTGATTTTGGAATCAAAGCCGGATTGTCCTATAACTTGAGTGATAATTTTGAACTTGCTTTTAAATATTACAGAGGATTGCGCACCTCAGGTGATTTGAATGTAACTGATATAAATGGCAGTTCCGTAGGCTATCATTACTATTATCAGGGATTTTCATTGGGAGCATATTATCGAATTTAAAATTAATTAAATCAATATTATGTGAAACCTTATATTGAAGCGTAAGTATAGTTCCAATCAGCATGTTTTGATTGGAACTTTTTATTTATTTTCTAGACGTTCCTTATAATAGAATGGCTATAACTAAATAATACGTTATTAATTTGTATATTTAGTTTTATTCTCAAATAATTTATTTATATTTGTATAACGCATTAATACGACATACATCTTATATGTATTACCATATAACTGAAATATTAATTAATTTGATATAATAATTAAAAAATGAGCAAATTCGAGAAACTAACACCCGGTGAAGAAGAAGTAATGCAATTTATATGGAGATTGGAGCCGGTATTGGTAAGCAATATTCTAGATGAGATAGAAAAGGAAACAGGAGACAGACCTCCCCATTCCACCATTTCTTCCATCGTAAGGATACTTGAAAGCAAAGGTTTTGTCGACCATAAAGCCTACGGTAGAACCCATGAATATTTTTCATTGGTAAAGAAAAAGGAATACAGCAAGAGAAGTTTGACGGATTTAGTGGGCGGATATTTTGATGGTTCAATGAATAATCTGGTATCATTCCTGGTAAAGGAAAAAGCAATGGATAAAAAAGACTTGAAGGAATTGATTAAAAAAATTGATAAACTCGAAAAATAGACATCATGATCAACTATTTTATTCAGACCGGAGTGCTATTTACACTCTGCTGGCTTTTTGAGAAATTTGTTTTAAATAATGACCAGTCATTTAACTTTAGACGCACTTTCCTATTGTTTTCTTTAATTTTTGTACCTATATTACCTTTTTTAAGTTTTCCATCTATCAGTGCTATTTCGACATTTTATTATCCGGAAGTACTTATTGTTCCGGGAACTTTAATAAATGAAAATGTAAATGGTCTTACACTTGAAAATCAATTTTTTAGTATTTCAAATATTTTATTGGCAATTTACTTGATTGGTGTTTTGATCTCCATGCTGTTTTTTCTAACAGGTTTATATAAAATAATTTCAAGTATCAGGAGAAGTCAAAAGGAGGTTTTACTTGGATATACTTTAATAAAGGATTCCAGCTCCCAGGATCCCTATTCATTTTTCCGGTATATCAATCTAGGGAAGTTTAATCCTGATACCAGTGAGGAAAAGCAGACAATTCTAGGCCATGAATTAGTTCATGTACGACAGTGGCACAGTGTAGATACGATTATTGCTAGCTTGCTTACCATAGTTTTTTGGTTCCTTCCTCCGATCCATTTTTTAAAATATCGCCTTCAATTAATCCACGAATATATTGCCGATGAAGAAGCCAGCAAAATGACAAGCGTAAAAAGCTACTGTCAATTGCTGCTCAAACAAACTCAAAGGGAATCGCGACTCCACATAGCTAACACTTTTTATTTTAAACCCTTAAAAAATCGAATTATGATGATGTTAAATAAAAATCAGATTAAAAACAGCATTACGAAAAAGTTTTTAATTATTCCTTTTCTAGCCATATGTTTAACGACTATATTGATTTCTCAAAGCAGCAATATTGAGATTCCTGCAGCTCCACAAGCACCTAAACAGCCCGCTGCCGCAGCTTCACCAACCCCGCCTGCTATGCTCGCTCCTCCTTCTCCATCTGCTCCGCCAGCGCCATCAACTCAGCCCTCTCCTCCCGCCCCGCCAACTCCTCCCGCCCCTGTAGCACAAAATGAGATTGAGGAAATGCCGCGTTTCTATTCTAAGGAATGTGAAAAAATGTCCAATACCGAACAAAGGAATGTATGTGCACAGACCAAATTAATACAATTCATATATAAAAGTTTGAAATACCCTGCAAATGCCCGAGTAAATAATATTGAGGGGACAGTGATTGTTCAGTTTATGGTAGAGAAAGATGGTTCTATTTCTGAAATAGAAGTTTTGAAGAGTCCGGATGAAGAATTAGCCGAAGCAGCGCTTGAACCGATTAACTTGATGTCTAAAAAAGGAACTTTTGTACCCGGGAAAGATAAAGGTGAGATCGTTAAAGCTCAATTAGTACTCCCAATTAAGTTTAAATTAGATTAAAATATTTAAAAGTGAATGTTTCGAAATCGGAGAAATGATAGAATGCTCCGGTTTCGAAGCTTTATTAGCCTTAAGAATTGAAAGCTCTTAAATCGTTAGGGGAAAAATTATTTCAGATTATTCTCTTTGAAAATCTCATGAAGTTCTTCTTTAGGAATTCCAGTGGCATCTGAAATTACCTCGATTTCTACTCCCATTTCCTTTAATTTTATAGCTGTTTCTATTTTACCTTCTATTTTACCTTCTATTTTACCTTCTAATTTACCATCGAGTTTTCCCAACTTTAGCCCTTTAGCATATCCTTTCTCTTGAGCTTTCAACGCAGCGTATTCTATAGTACTCTTATAGACACGTTCGTACTTCATAGATTGTTCGTAAGCGAATAACTCTTCTCTCGTTAAATTAGCTTTCGATGCTTTTTCCATAACCTTTTTAAATATTTTATCCTCTAAAGTAGTAGGTAATTTATCTAAATATTCTAACCTATCTAATAAAAATAGCCATTTCTCAATTTTAGTTCCAAATTTATCTTGTTTTTTCCGAAAAACCGGTAATTCTAAATAGAAAAACCGCAGTTTGTCGTGAAAGATCTTATGGGATTCTATATTAGTAAAAGCGATTTCATGGAAGTATTTTTCGCCTGCTCTTTTATTTTTACTAATACGAAAATTGAGTAAGCTAATACAATATACTGTCTTTAATTGAAAATTCCACTCCCCTCGCCGAGCTTGTCCTTGGATAGGCATCGTCCCATAAAACAATGTCCTATCCTTATAGTTAAGATGAAATAGCCTCTGCATTTCCACTATGATATATTCACCCTTATCAGTTAAACAATGGATATCAAAAACTGCAGTCCGATACTCTTTTATCTTACCTATATATTCCTGTTGGATATAAATTAAATCAATGATGGAATCGCACCTTCCCTCTAGAACTGCATTCACAAAATCCAACAACAAATCCTTGCTAGACTCCTCACCAAAAATCTTCTTAAAACCGAAATCTGAAAATGGGTTTATGTTTATTTGTTTCCGTCTCATATATATAAGACGCAAAACCCTCCAAATTCCATAAAAATTATTGAACTATTTTTAAAGAAAATAAAAAAACCATCCATTATGATAGCCTTTTGCTTTATAAATTTTCTCTTTATATACTTCTAATCAACATATTCCACCTTTCTCAAAAATCTAAAACCCACAGACAATTCAACGGATACATTTCGAACATTTTGTTCCGGAGTATTAAATAATTCCCCGGTGAACTCATTTGTCAAACCTTGATATGATGGTACAAATATTTGCCTGGAAATATCAGGAGAAACCCTCAATTCTAAAACGCCACCCACCAAATCGGAAAACATCCACTCCAATCCTGCCCCAATCGTCACACCATAGTTGAAAAGTCTCGTACCCTCCTGAAAGAATTCATATATTTCAAAATTCACGCCCGTCGTATATTCCGCCCGCAAGGCAAATAATATATATGACTTCAAATCCCCTTTAAAAGCTTTTTTACTCTTTACACCCCCACTTAATGATACGTTTCTAAACTCCATATTTCTACTGGAAGTATTGAAAATACTATTCGAACCGGCAAACCTGTAAGAAGAGCCACGTGTATGGTATCCTGCCTCTAGGTAGAAAGAAAATTTGTCCGCTTCTAAATCTAAAGTTTCTATGGAAGCTGCAAAATGGGGCTTAAATAAAGGAGAATTTTGCCCAAATTGTGTCCAATTCTGCATTCCCATACTCAATCCACTCTTTAAGCCAAATGCTGAACCTTGACTTAAAGCACTGGTCCCGAAAAATAATATACAGATAATTGGAAGTACTAATTTCTTCATAAATTTCTCAGTTTAAGATCATAAATATACGAAACTGTAGAGAATTCAATTGATTAAAATATTTTTGGAAACCCTTTTTTTAAATAATAGCCAACCGAATGTTACTTAACCCTCAATTTCTGACCTAATTTAATCGTATTCTCTTCTAAATTATTCAATTGCTTTATCATAGCTACGTCCACATTGTACTTCCTTGAAAGTGAAAATAATGTATCTCCGGTCTCCACTACATGAAATGTCTGATGTTCAGCATTTACTTCTCTAACCTTATGCGTAATGGGAACTTCTTGTTTAAATGGTGTTGATCGATCCGGACTTACTGTTACAGGAGTGTTTTTGTTTTTAAATAGCCCTTTTAGTTTTATTTTTTGCCCGGCTTTCAATGTCACATTGGAAGGAATATTATTCCTCTTGCTTAGACTGGAAACTTTGATACCATACCGTTGCGAGATGTCAAATAAGGTTTCATCTTTACGTGTAGTATGATATTTTTCCTTTCCTGCATAACCTGTCCTCTTGGGTTGTAGAAATACAGGGTAATTTTCCGGTAAAGTCTCATTGGCACTTTTCAACTCTTCATTATATTTCATAATTTGCCTCACATCAGTCCCGGTGACGGCAGCGATGGCTTGTGGAGTTGAATTTTCTTTGGCATAGACCATACGAATGTTATTGATTTCCTCAAACATATAATTACTTGAACTTGAGCGCTCACTTCTCTCCATGTTTTTGACAAGAGCTGGTCTGCTATTCTTTTTGGCGACATGAGATTTATCAAATTCATCCAAATTCATTTCCTCAATAATTCGAATTAAAATAGCTGCATATTGCGGATTCGTAGCATAACCGGATTTTCGCAAGCCGTGTGCCCAACCTTTGTAATCCGTATTCTTTAAATTGAATAAAAAGCCATATCTGGATACTTTCTTTGGATCAGTGAGGAATTCTGAGTGAGCCAAAAAGGAGGAAGTCGGATTCTTATACGCTCGAAAACAGGACTCTATCAACTTGCCTCTTTTATTAAAATCATCGTCCTTTCTATAGTATGTGGGTCCGGTCCAATCTCCCCCGCATTTTATCCCAAAATGATTGTTTGCTTTTGAAGCCAACTCGCTTCGACCTGAATTGCTCTCCAAAATACCCTGCGCCAATTTGATACTTGCAGGAATCCCCGTTCTTTTCATTTCTTCTATGGCAATATCCTTGTATAGGGAAACATATAGGACGCGGTGATCTATCTCTTCTGCCGTTAATGGTGTAATTTCTTCGCCATTTACTTGAAGCCCCACCATCATTATTACTATAAATATAAATATGTCTTTCATCCTGCTTATTTGTTATACATGATTATATTTATGAGTCCACTCCTAAACCCCTTTCTATTACGAATGGCTGCAAAGCCCAATATCTTCGTTTAATGGAAAAATCTATCCTCGATGTAGCTATGGCTACGCCTGCGGATTATTTTTCCATTAAACTCGATCTTGAATTTTTCGCTCATTCTCATCACGAAAAGGGTTTAGGCGTAGACTCATATTACAAAAATATGTAATATATTCTTAAATCCCAAAAATTGAATCATTATTTTTTTATGTTTTAAAATTAAGGTCGTTTGTGTCTATTTACGATTAACCATTCTAAGCGAAGGTCGTTGAGTCGAAACGCCGAACTATATTTCAATGACCTACAAACACCTTCTTCATTTCCATTCCCACTATTCCAACAAAATATATTCCAGGAAATTCGGGATTAAAAATATTAGAAAATCCCGGCTTCGCTGCAATAATTTCAACCAAAATACCTTGAAAATCATATACCCGAACCTCCGAATTCACTGCAACTTCAATATTTACCTGCCCGGAACTCGGATTTGGGTAAATATGAAGATGATTTTCATATTCAACATATTCAGCAATGGAATTAGTGCCAGAAAAATAAATAAAACCATCATTTGCTCCCTCTACTTCATAGTCTTCTCCATGAAAGCTGAAATCCTCGTTTGTTGTAAACGAAAAAATATCACCACCTCCTCTTGCATATAACGGATTATTCACATTCCCGGTCAAACAAAAATTCTCCTCAGCGCTAAATTCTCCATCGGAATAAGATAGAATATCCGAAGCTAAATTTGCCGTCCCACAAGTAACTTCAATAGATCCAATCTCATAATCGTTAAAATATTGGTTTCCAAAAAACACCTTGTCATCAATAAGCTTCATTTCGAAATTGCGCACCATATTTCCCCCAAAAGATTGCACAGCTTCTAAAACTTCCAATTCTTCACTCAGTCTCAAAAACACAAAATTAGAATTGAAATTTCCACTCTCCAAAGTCAGCCCGCCTCCCAACTCGAGTACTCCGGTAAAATGCCCGCTCACCAGCCAATCCCCTTGCTGATCTTCCACCCGCATAAAATTATTATCAAAAATACCACCAAAACGTTTGATTTCTCCTCCGCCCTCCTCAGCATTGATTTTAATAGCAAAGGCATTGTCATAGACAGAGCTCGTCTGCTCTACCTGCCCATCCAATGTCAAAATACCATTAAAAAAGCCCACCATCAAGATGTCATTTTCATGAGTAGCAATACCGGATAAGACCTGCCGCCCGGTAGCGCCAATCGTGTCAATTAGTCTAAAAGAAAAATCATTTCTTAGTTCACCTACCAGCATACCTTGAAAATCTTCCACTATCAAATCATTTTCTGTGTTATAAAAACTACCGTTTATCCGACTGCCAAGGAAACATTCCCCCCCCGAAAAGCCCAACTTAACATCATTCACTGAGCCTTGAACTGAAAATAAGTGCGCGGATAAAACTCCTCCATCGAAATAATTCAAACGGACAGCCACGAGCGCCTTACCGCCAAAAGTATTCACTATTAGTTCCCCGCCAATTTCTATTTCGTCCCAGAAGACAATAAATACACACAGAGATTGATCAGTGTCAAACCATATTCTATCCACAATAGCGTCATTGTCATTACTGCCAAATGTCTGCAGCCACAATATTTCGCTATTTTCCCACATACTGATAAAAACATCCTCCCCACCTACAGCACTTTTATTCCAGGCCTCAATTTCAAGTTCCCCGCGAAAGCTGCCCCCAATTATTGCTCTGGATACGTCCTTTGTCTCTAATATCAAAGGATTTACAGATCCTGAGCCACCCAGTTTCACTATTTCTCCCTGCCCTTGTGCATTTAGACTAAGAATCAGAATGAATAACATCAGAGACAGAATTTTGATTTTCCCGGGGCTTGATTTGCGCAATCCATGAGAATTAATCTTCAATTTTGTAACTTTGTGCATTCTAATTTAAATTAAGCGATAAGATGATGGGTATATGCTAAAAACGGAAATTTTCAGAAGTAGTTGTTACGAAACAGACTCTTTTAGTATTTTTTGTTAATCCATTCAATATCAAATATCATAATCAAAAATTTATGCATTTACAAAAAGGCAATTTTAACCATCTATTTATAACTATTGTATGTTTTATACTGCTATTTGCAGCTTGCAGCGATGCTAATAATTCCGAGGAAACATCAGATGAAGGCACTACCCAAATCGAAGAATTGAATATGCTGAACGAACAGATTGCCAAAAATCCGAACGATCCGGAAAGATATGCCATGAGAGCTCAGATTTATCTGGCCTATGAAAACACCTCAGATGCTATTGAGGATTTACATATGGCAATTTCTCTGGATTCACTTAACAAGGATTACTATTATTTGCTTTCAGATCTATATTTGGATGTGGCGAGTTCGCGCCAGAGTCTAGCTACTTTAGTAAAATTAGCGAGTTTATATCCTGAGGACGAAGAGGTTTTGATCAAATTGGCAGAATTATATTTAATTTTCCAAATGTATGATGACTCCCGACGTACAGTCGATAGAGTTTTAGTAATAAACAAGTATAATTCTGAAGCTTTCTTTATCCTCGGCTACGGATTTTTAGAAAGCGGGGATACAATAAGGGCAAGAAATGCCTACCTCAGAGCTGCTGAACTTAATCCGGAAACGCTTCGAAACTGGATGGCATTGGGGAATTTAGGCATCTCCACAGGTGATAAAGAGACGGAAACCTATTTTCTCAACGCCCTTCGTATTGATTCGATCAATATGGATGCGATGAACAGCTTAGCCGTGTATTATCAGACTAATGACAGGATGGAAGAGGCAAAAGACCTTTATAAAAGATTGATAATTAGAGATAAAACCTACGTCAATGCAGCTTTTAACCTCGGACTTGTGTACTTTGAACAAGATTCTTTAACGCAAGCGATAGACCATTTTACGATAGCTTTAGGTATTAATTCAGCTTTGCCAAGAGCCTATTATTATCGCGGAATGGCTTACGAAGATATAAAGAACTACAAGTTGGCATTGAATGATTACGAACAATCCTCCATCTTTGACCCCAACAATGAAGAATTAAAAACAGCGATTAGAAGGGTAAAAAATCTTCAGGAAAAAAAATAACTAGACCGAAATTGCTAATTTCGACTTTTAAAATTTCAAATAATTATGGCAGAAGTAAAAATAACACTTCCTGATGGCAGTATAAGAAATTACAATTCAGGAGTTTCAGGAATGGATATTGCCCTTTCGATTAGCGAAGGCTTGGCTCGCAACGTATTGGCTGCCAAGGTCAATGGTGAAGTTTGGGATGCCTCGCGTCCGATAAATAACGATTCGAAAGTTGAACTTCTGACCTGGGACAGCAAGGATGGGAAAGCCACTTTTTGGCACTCTTCTGCTCATATTCTAGCCGAAGCTATTGAGGCTTTGTATCCGGGGGCTAAATTTGGCATCGGCCCGGCTATAGAGAAAGGATTTTATTACGATATAGATTTTGGTGATCATCAGATCAGTTCGGATGATTTCTCGAAAATCGAGAAAAAAATGCAGGAAATTGCTTCCTCAAAAGTAGAGTTTGTCCGAAGTGAGGTAAGTAAAGCCGAAGCGGTGGACTATTTCACAGAAAAAGGCGATGAATACAAACTCGAGCTTATCAATGACCTTGAAGACGGTACCATCACATTTTACAGACAAGGTAATTTTACCGATCTCTGTCGTGGTCCGCACCTTCCGGATTCTAGCAAAATAAAAGCTGTTAAATTGATGGCTACTGCGGGAGCATACTGGCGCGGGGATGAGAAGCGAAAACAATTGACGCGGATTTACGGTGTCACTTTCCCTAAGCAGAAGGAATTGACAGAATACCTTGAACTACTTGAGGAAGCCAAGCGCAGAGACCACAGGAAATTGGGTGCAGAACTGGAACTTTTCATGTTTTCTGAGAAAGTGGGAGCGGGCTTGCCGATTTGGCTGCCAAAAGGAGCGGCCATTCGCGAGAGATTACAGAATTTCCTAAAGAAAGAACAGGAGTTGAGGGGCTATCAAATGGTATCAACCCCACATATTGGACATAAAAACCTCTATATCACATCCGGACATTATGCCAAATATGGCGAGGATTCCTTTCAACCCATCCGAACGCCACGAGAAGATGAGGAGTTCCTATTGAAGCCGATGAATTGTCCGCATCACTGTGAGATTTTCGGTCACCGTCCTAGATCTTATCGGGAATTGCCCTTGCGGATAGCGGAATTCGGGACAGTTTACAGATACGAGCAGAGTGGGGAGCTGCACGGTCTTTCGAGAGTGAGAGGTTTTACGCAGGATGATGCGCACATTTTCTGTACGACGGATCAGTTGAAAGCGGAGTTTCTAAACGTACTGGATCTGACTAAGAAAGTGCTTAATAAAATGGGATTTGATGATTATACAGCACAAATTTCATTGAGAGATCCTGAAAAACCGGAGAAATACATCGGTTCAGATGAGAACTGGGCTGCTGCCGAGGCTGCTATTATCGACGCTACTTCAGAGGTGGATTTAGTGACAGTTACAGAATTGGGGGAGGCTGCCTTCTACGGCCCTAAACTCGATTTTATGATCAAGGATGCACTGGGCAGGCAATGGCAATTAGGTACGATTCAGGTGGATTACAATTTGCCGGAAAGGTTCGAATTGGAATATATCGGGTCTGATAATCAACCACATAGACCAGTGATGATTCACCGCGCGCCATTCGGATCGATGGAGCGATTCATGTCTATTTTGATCGAACACACTGCCGGTAAATTTCCACTATGGCTGACACCGGAGCAGTTTTCCATATTGACACTCAGCGAGAATTATAACGATTTTGCTCATGAGATTTCCGCTCAGCTGAGAGTGAAAGGAATCACAGGTTTGATCGACGATCGGGCAGAAAGTATTGGCAGAAAAATTCGCGATGCAGAATTGAAGAAAATCCCCTACATGTTGATTATTGGAGAGAAGGAATTCGAATCCGGGCAGGTGTCAGTGAGGAAATTGGGCAGGGTAGACCTGGGAACCATGGATATAGCGACATTTACTCAGCATATTTTGGACGAAATCGGCGAGGATTAGGGCATCACCCTGTCTCGACCAGCACTTTTTTATGATAAAACATCTTTCAGAAGGTCGGACAGGGTCGGGTCATCCGCTTTACTGCGTTCGTTCCTCACTTGTGCCCGCTCCTACCCCTGATGCGGGATGCAGTAGGCAATCCCATCATTCCTTAAGAAATATTGAAATAATATTGAACCATTGAGGCATTAAGAGCTTATCCATAAGCCCCGAAGGGGAGCAATATCATAGAGGTGGGTGAAGCCCACCTTATAAGTATCACGGGTAACCAGCCCTGAATGGGCGAAATAATCATAGCCGGACGTTGTCATCATTATTTCTTGATTTAAATCATGACCTACAGATGGGTCAACTTATGGTATTAAACGCATTAATGAACAGCTCCGAACTCAGTGTGGGAAGAACACATCAAAAAAAATTGTGAAATACAAATCAATATTATTACACCCTTTCAGGGCTGGCAAATTTTCCATGAAATATGAATGGGCTTCACCCATTCCTGTGATATTTCGCCCATTCAGGGCTGAATATTAGCCTTTATATTTTTGAATCATATAGTATCCCGCTTGGACATTTACCTTGAACTTGAGCTCGACCTTAAAATTCCATCCAGACCACAGCATTATAGATTAAATTGTGATTTAATTCATAGCTAGGAGCAAAACCTTCACTTCTTCTATATAACTCTTTATGTTTTCAAGCATTCAAACACTAATGCTGGCGCAAGTTTGCAAATGTGCCGCACAGATCTAATCTTTTTATAAGGTATTCAAGAGTTATGTTCATCAAAACATTGGCAATTGCCTAGCGGGATACTTAATGGTTCATCTTTTCTCCTTCATTATTTATATAAAAATCCACATTCCCTTCCAATCTTTTCTCCAACACTTCCCCCATCGCTACAGACGGCGTCAAAATTCCATATTTTTCCGGCAGATCCGGCGACAATAAACTTATCGCACTTTCGCTCAGCATCCGACTTGTCGCACCATAACCGGGATCTCTTTTTCCTTTAATTATCAACTTAAGACTGTCAGTACCCTTTCCCTCGGCAAAGAAAATAAACTTAAAGAAACCGGCCTCTCTGCTTTCCTTATTCGGACCTTCACCGGGTTTAGGCATCCGTCCATCGATTATTTTCTTGATGAAGCCGCCCTCTTTTGCGGCCATCAACAACCCAAGGGCCATTAAAATACCAATGCCTTTCAGCCTCCCCTTGAATCCTCGCCCGCACATCATCGCCTCTTCGTAGGAAAAATTGTAGCCATATTTAAAATTCTCCAGGGCATTGCTTCTTCTCACAACCTTGGTATTTATCCCCGCCATGATGAAAGGACAAATCCAATGACCCGTCAAATTATCCTTTTTCACCGACTTCAGATCACTTTTGTCCGCCCCTTTAAAATTAGGATCCGGATTGAGTGCATACATATTGGAGATAACGGAGCGAATAGAACTGTCCTTGCGGGCGGTTTCCATCAAACTGGTCATACTGGAATAGGTTCCTCCGCTCAGCTCACCCTTTATTCCCGCTATTCTGGTGGATATTTTATCCGCATAATAGCCGAATTTCTTGTAAAACTCATTTTGCAATTTCATCACACCCAGATCGGAGGGAACTGAATCAAAGCCGCAGCTGTGCACTATTTTTAATTGCTTTTCCGATGCTTCCTGCTGATATTGATCAATAATTTTCCGCATCCATGGCACCTCTCCGGTCAAATCACAATAATGACACCCTTCTTCGACACAGGCCTGAAGGAGTAAATCACCATATTTGCTGTAAGGACCAACCGTGGTACATAATACTTTGGTCTGTCTAGCCAAATTTTTAAGAGAAGTCAGATCAAAACTGTCGGCCAGCAATAAGGGGATATCTTTCAATCCCAATTCTTCACTTACTTCTGACAATTTCTCCTCACTCCGCCCGGCTATAGCCCATTTAAATGAGGAAGTTCCGTATTTCTCCCATAAATATTCAACTACCAGCTTTCCTGTGAAGCCCGTCGCTCCCCAGATAATTATATCGAATTTTCTGCCGTCCATAGCTACCATTTTCCAAGTCATTTCATCTTTTAACACTATTCACTCCTGAAATGTAATAATTAAAAGCACTTTTTCTGAATCAAAAAATGCCGCATTCCATTTCGAAAATGCGGCATTTTTATAATTTCTATTAGGAAGTAACCATCCCATTAAAAAACCCACTGATAAGAAATTTCCATAGACAAGGCTTTCGAAGTATTTGAATCCAAGGATTTTATAGGAAATAAATGACTG
>CALCSX010000306.1 GCA_937894165.1 uncultured Saprospiraceae bacterium
ATTATCAAATTAACGAAGAATTGGGCATGATAATTTACCCTAACCCTCTCTATGGAAGTGATATATACATAGAATTCTCTGAATCTGTTAACTTGGATGCTATTCAATGGTTCGGATCCGACGGAAGACTAATTCAGACAGTTGAGCATGGCAATTTGGGACGTCAGTTTCAATTCGAAGCCCCAGAGGGTGGCTCCGGCCTTTATATTTTGAGGGTGTTGACGGATAGCGGTACAGCGGTACATAAGATATTGATTCCTTAATCTTTTGAGAAAAATTATGGGGTGCCCCTGACTATGATTAGATGGTGAGGGGCATTTTTTTTAGGGAAATTTTTAGATGTTGCTGTTCTATTATGACAAATAAAACAACTCAAGACTCAAGTCTCGCAGCTCAAAGACCATGATTCTGACTTCAAAATTAAAAAAGATATTAATACATAAAATTTAATTTTTTAATATTATCCAGCTCGCAGCTCAAAACTAGAGACTCAAGGCTCGCAGTTTATAGACCATGATTCTCACCTCAAAATAAAATATGATATTCATACATAAAATTTTGAATTTTTAATAATAACAAGCTCGCAGCTAGTGGCTCAAAGCTCAAAAACAATTCATCTTCCATCCCCCTTTTTTAGTTAAAGTTTACATTTTTTTGCATCCATCAAAAATAATTTCCAATAATGCCTGTTTAAGGATTATTAACATCTGAACTTACATTTATTTCACTGTGGCACTTCCAATGAATTTTACTGATTCATAAGGAAATGCTAATGTATAAATCGTAATTCAATTTAAAAATTTCTTAAAAACGAAAAACTAATGAAATTCCTCAGCACATTTTTCTTCGCTTTTTTCTTATACTTTACTAGCTTTTCCCAAGGCTTTCACTTCGGCATTGGCGCGGGGGCTAATTATACGAATCTTGAAGTCAGTGGCAGACATGGATTTAATTATGATTATGCAATGGGTTATCAAATTAATGCCTTAACGGAATATAAATTCTTTGAACAATTGGGTCTAAGAGTAGAGCCCGGCATAGAAAGTAGAAGGGTCGGGAATACTATTTTAGACCGCGATTATAAATACCATTTGAATTATTTGAACCTACCTGTAATGCTAGTATTTTCTCCTGTTAAAAAATTATCGCTAATGGCTGGTTTTGAATGGACCTACCTTCTATCAAAGCATGTGAAGGAAAAAGGTGAAGCAAAGCAGGATTTAATTAGCCTTTTTGATCAAGATTTTAATTTTGGTTTGAAAGCCGGTATCTCTTATCATATCACAGATCATTTTGAGCTTGCATTTAAATATTTCAAAGCAATTCAGCCGATGGAAACGTTTGATACAACTGATGTAGATGGCAATTTCTCAGGCCGTCACAGCATATATTACACAGGTTTTTCTCTAAGTGCATTTTATCGTATTTAAAATTAGTTGGAAAAATAATGACTAAAATTAACTGAATCAATTTTTAATATAATCTTAAACATAACGCTATGAAATTCCTCAGCACATTTTTCTTCGCTTTTTTCTTATACTTTACCGGCTTTTCTCAAGGCTTTCACTTCGGCATTGGAGCAGGGGCAAATTATACAGATATAATAAATAAAAACTATCCTTATGATTTTTACTCTTACGGGTTGGGTTTTCAGATAAACACCTTGTTTGAGTATGAATTGTGCGACAAAATGAGCTTGCGTGCAGAGCCCGGCTTTGAAAGCAGAAGAGTGGATGACAATCCTTCTATAGGAAACAATAGTTCAACTTTTAATTATGTGACTTTACCCGCTATGTTAACTTTTTCACCGACAGCCAAATTTACTTTTATGGCAGGTCCTGAGATTGCTTATGTACTAACCTCACCATTTAAGTTGAGTAACGAAGCTCTCCAAATAGTAGGAGGAGAAAATCAAAATTTTGATTTGGGGATCAAAGCAGGAGTTTCTTACAATATTTCGGAGAATTTCGAATTGGCTTTTAAATATTATAGAGGGATTCGTCCTTCAGGTCAATTAAATATTACTGATATGAATGGCAGTTCGATTGGCTACAATGCTTATTATCAAGGATTTTCTTTGGGAGCTTTTTATAGAATTTAATAAAGATTTCTAAGAAGTCGCTCAATTCAGTTTTCAATATAATTATATTTTAAGTTGTTTACACTTAAAGTTATACGCCTGTATTTAGTCTAGACTTTTAACATTACCTAATTTCATTACTAACAATATCTCAATATGAATAAATTCATTCCTTTAATTTGTTCGGTAATTCTTATGAGTTGCTCCCCGAGCAAACCTGACTACAAACTCATCGCCACCTATCAAGATTTATCAATTCCAAAATTGCAAGTCCCTATCGACGAGAATACCAAAGTATTAGTAGTCGTGCCACATGCTGACGACGAGACTATTGCAGGCGGACTCATTGCACATTTCAATAAGGGTGGCGCAACGACTCATTTGTTGATGCTCTGTGGCCATAATGATATTCGTACTGAAGAGCTAAATTGCTCGACTGAGAATCTTGGGATCGAAAAATGGGAGTCACCGGGTTTTGTTAATAACCCCTGGGAGAATATTGTTGAAAATAAAATTGAATTTTGGTATGATCAGAAGGATAGTATCAAATCTGTAATATCTCGTAAAATTCATTCCTTCCAGCCTGATTATATAATCACCTACGATAGCGAAATAGGTGGATACGGTCATCCGGAGCACTTAATTGCGGCTCGCTTGACGGAAGATATTTTCAATGAAAATATTGCAAACCCGGATTTTAATACAAAAAGCATTTTTCAAATAACTTTATCCAAGGATCTTGTCAATTTTTCCGTTGCTCGCGCTCCCGGCTATGAAGAAGCCAAGAAATTTCACAATAGCAATGGCCTGCCATCTCCTGATGTGGCTTTAGATATCAGGCCATATTGGAAAACTAAAAACAAGGCGGGTTTATGTCATCAATCTCAAATAAAAATATTGAGACGATTTAATATAGTTTATGATGAAAAATATGAGGACCAGCACATCAATGCCTTCAGCCATGAATATTACAAAGTGGTAGCTAGATAAATCTCTATCAAGATTATTAAATCCTTGTTCATTTTTTTAAATTTACTGTACTTTGGCTTGCGAAAGGAGTCATTTTATTTGTTATAGGTTAAAATTACTATTATGAACAATATTAAAATAATCATCAGTCTTGCAACGATTCTAATTTTTCTCGTCTCCTGCAAGAAGGATACTGATCCTGTTTCCTGTGAAGAAAGCAAAAATGCAGAATTAATTATTTCAAATTCTTCTTCTGATCCATATGATATATATATTGATGGAAATCTAATTTATCGTCTACATGGATTTATGACTACCGAGGGTCTGACCATCACAGAAGGCGAAAGAGAGGCAAAAGTCATTCAAGTAAGTGGCTTTGAAGACAATCCCCTTGAGTTTGTTAACCCTATTGATGCGATACGTTGTGAAAAATATATTTGGGTAATACCATAGCGGTTGGTATTGAGTCTCCTTTTTGAATAAGAATGTTGAATACTTTCAATATGGATCAAGCTACTCGTACAATGATTGATAATTTGGAAAAAAAATCCGGAAAATCGCTGCATGATTGGATTCAAATTGTTAATCAAGAAAATTTTGTAAAGCATGGGGAAATTGTTTCTTTCCTTAAAAATTCCCATTCACTAACACACGGTTATGCCAATTTGGTGGCTCACATGAGTAAGGAGTCCACAGACTCTTCCGGTGATAAGGACGAGAATGATATTATTAATCAACATTTTCAGAATAAGGAACATCTTCGTCCAATTTATGAACTGATCATGCAGAAAATAAAATCTTTTGGAAATGATTTTGAAATTGCGCCCAAGAAAGCCTACGTCAATTTAAGAAGAAAAAAACAATTTGCCACACTTCAGCCCGCCACAAAAACACGTTTTGAAATCGGTCTAAATCTAAAAGGACATGAATCTAGTGGTGTTTTAGAGGAAATTACTGCCGCCAATGCGATGTGTTCTCATAAAATTAACATTTCGGACATCAATGAAATAAATGCTGAAGTAATCGACTGGTTGAAATTGGCTTACGAGGAAGCCGGATAAAGTCCATTTTTTTATAGCAATTCAATATTATTTTTTCAGAACCGTGACCGAACGGGTTCACCGCAACCTACA
>CALCSX010000307.1 GCA_937894165.1 uncultured Saprospiraceae bacterium
CAAGCCAGCTCGCGGGGCTTTGCTCAGGAAACCGAGAATGGGCTGCTCACCTTCGCTTTTACCATCAGAAATCAAGTCGCCACCTCACTCTCCAGTCAGAAGGCAAGCTACGAGTTGAGGGAAGAATTACTCCAATTCCAAAACCAATTTTACAAGAATGGAATCAGAGCAGCCGGACGCTATGGCTCACAGGGTTATATATTTGGTGATATTCATGACAAATCCCGCGCTGAATTGCTCAATGAAGTACTTTTGCGACATGAGATTGAAGTGTTTTCTATATCAGAGGACATTACTTTGAATGGAAAAAAATTCAAGAAGGAAAATTCTTTTTTCGTTCCGGCTAATCAAACGCAATTTCAACTGATCCGGGGTATTTTTGAAACGCAAACTGATTTTCAAGACAGTATTTTTTACGATGTATCGACTTGGACATTGCCTTTGGCATTCGGTTTGGATTACGAGAAAGTTGATCCTACTCTTAAAATGAATTTAGGGAACAAAGTAGAGGCAAAAGGAAAATTTCAGTCCGCCTTTCTAATCAAAAAAAGTGAATATGCCTACATGATGTCATGGGATGATTTCTACGCTCCGAAGGCATTAAATATGTTGCTCGAAAAAGACATAAAAGTCAAATTAAGCAATGAACCCTTCACTATCCAAGGAATAGAATACAGCCGAGGCGCCTTAATAATACCGGTGGCTATGCAAGATATCACTTCTGATCAGCTGTTTGAAACAATAAAGGCCATTTCCCTTGATTGTCATATCAATTTCATTCCGGTCAATTCAGGATTAGCGGAATCAGGCGCTTCTCTGGGAAGTGGAGGTCTTTCGCATCTTGTGAAGCAAAATGTTTTACTAATCACTGGAGCAGGTGTTTCTTCTTATAATGCGGGCGAGATCTGGCATTTGCTTGATCAACGCTACGATATAGTGGTGACGAAGGTGGAAGGAGACAGGATGGGTAGAATAAATCTGGGAAAATACACAAGCATCATCATGCCGGAGGGGAATTATTCAGAGTTTTCTAGCGGAGATGTAGAGAAAATAAAAACTTGGCTCAGCAATGGCGGAACTTTGATCACGATTGGGAGAGCTGTTGAATGGCTATCGAGCAATAATCTCTTAAAAATGGAAAAAGTTGAAACTACTCCAAAACCTGAAAATGCTAGTCAGGAACCGAGACCTTACAATCAATACTCCAAAGACAGAGGCGGAGAATATTTGGGTGGAGCCATTATCCAAGCGAATGTTGATCTTACGCACCCGCTTCTTTTTGGCTATCATAATGAGCAATTGCCGGTATTTAGACGTGGGAAGGATTTTTGGAAGCCGGGCAAGAATCGATATTCTACTCCGATGATATATTCAGATGAACCTTTGATAAGTGGATACATTCATAAAAATACCTTAGAGCAAATTCCGGGGAGCGCCGGGATTTTGACCGCGAGTTCAGGCAGCGGTCGGATCATAGCTTTTGCGGATAATCCTGTATTTAGAGCATATTGGTTAGCCGGGAATAAAATGTTGGCCAATGCTATTTTCTTTGGACATACGCTTCACCGAGGAACGACGGAAAATTAGATTTACTTGAAAATCTATTTATCAACTGTTTTGTTTTTTTACAATACAAAATGTAGAGACGCCGAAGGGAAAGTTTAGAAATCGCAATAAACGATTTTCAATATTAATAAGATGGTAAAGTAATCCGTTCATCGGTGGGGTTTTATCTAAAGCTCCTTTTTTCGAAGGCTTGCCTTTCTTACTTAGAAATCGAACCAGAAAGATCGGTGGAAATAGAAAGAAATTCCAATAACTGGATTTGATGATCTTAAAACCTTCTGAACGAAGCTTTTCATTCAACTCAGGACGAGTGTATCGTCGAAAATGCATGTTGGCGACATCATGTTCACTCCATAAGGACATAAATGCCGGCACAAATACCAGCAAAACCCCATCCGGTGTCATTAAATCATTCCAATTCTTCAGCGCCTTTCTATCGTCTTCCAGATGTTCGAGGCAGTCTGATGCTATCAGAATGTCAAATTTCTTAGGGAGATTAATATTTTGGGCATCCATCACGAAGGCATTTTGAATGTTGTTGGCTTTACAGTTGGCAATGGCTTCTTCGCTAATATCGATGCCATACATTTTCTCCCGGTCGAAGCCCAACTCTATTAATTCATTGAGTAATATTCCTGATGAACAACCGATGTCCAAAATGCTGGAATCCTTGGGATAATCTTTCAGTAAATCGGTGATATATTTTCGTCTGGCTTTAAACCAAAAGTGATCACTTTCCAGGTCGTGATATATCTTTTCGTAATCTTTTTTCATAAGGTATAAATCTTTTTGCTGATGTATATTCACTGTAGTCTAAAAATAATAGTCACTAAAATTACGAAAGTTTTATTGGAGATGCATTACTTTTAATATTAATGTTCTAATTAATTTTGCCAAATGGAGAATGGGATATATCTGAATTTTTTCTGATCTCATTGTTAGAAAAAAGTCTCTATAACAATACTTTATATTGATTTGAATTTCAACTAGACATTATTTCAATATTAAATTTCGAAATAAAAAATATTTTTAAAATAATTTGCAAATAAAAAGTTAATTTGAATGTTTTGTTATAAATTAGTTTTGTTGCAACTAGTAATATTAATATTTAAGGTTAATGAGGACTTTAAATAGTATAACTATGTAGATTATTGCCAAAAATCTACTTAAATCCGGTATCAATTATTTAAAATTAATTCAAAATGAAAAAGAATTATTTTAGTCTTATCTTTCTTTCTTTCTTTCTTTCTTTCTTTGGTCGTGTGATAAAAATCATATAGATCCATTGTCCGAAACTAAAGAATTGAATTATAATCTTGAATCGCTCAGTGATACTACTGCAAACTCCGGTCCGAATTTAGACCAAGAATATTTATTTTACTATAACGATAGCTTAGTGGCGAAGTCATTCTTAGACTTAGATGATACTACGCTTATAGTTGTCTTGACCTCAGAAGTTGCTAGGAGAGATTCAGTGGACTATGCTCTGATAAGAATTCATGGTTTTACCAATAATGTAGAATATATTAAATGGGGAGAAAAGCATAATTTGGCAGTAGAATTGTTTCTCGACGTGGAAAGCCATTTAGCTAATTATGCTGACACTTCAGGTGCTATTGCATACTTTGAACTTTATGGAAGCATTCCATCATGGTATACTGATTATGAAGAAGACTACTTAGATGATATTTTTGGATCAATAGAAATGAGAGCTCCTACTTTCCTTAGGAAAAATTGTGGTGGAGGAAATGGTCTTCCAATGGTAAAATCATACGCTTTTATGCCTCCTTCATGGAATAATAAAGTACAATCATTCGAATATTTGGGATTATATGGCTATGTAGGAATGTGGGATAGAGCATTTTATAATATAAAATTATTTAACTGGTTTGATTGGGGATGGCATCGAATCTGTTTAGAGGGGGAACTAGAAAGATATAAAAATAGGATGTCTTCTGGAGTGTCATTTTAAAAAATCAATTCTTCAAATAGACAATAAATCTTATAAGAATTATTGTCTATTTGAATATAATATAATCAATGTAATTGAAATTAGTAAAATGTGTAATAAAATATATTTTCTTTTTGTTCTTTATTTTTGTCAAAGTGTTAATGGTTTTAGTTTTGTAGATTCATTAAAAACAAGAACATTTCTTTTAGGAACAGAAACTGCCGGTTATATAGGAAGTGTGAAAGATTGGGACTTAGACGAAAAGTATCGTTATACTCACTTTTTCTTTGGCCCACAGTTAGGAGTATTTTTCAATAATAATTTGGTTGTTGGTTTTTCAGGTGAATACAGTACTTATTCTTCAGATTTAGGTGTCCCCCCAAAAGGGGAAAGAGCAGCCGGACTTTTTTTCCGCTTTTATTTTGATCAGTCTAAGATTATACCTTTTTTCAAGTGGAGAAGATTATCATGTTATACAGGCTTGACCTACCATCGTGGGAATTATTATACTGTAAAAGGAGGCACAAAAGTTGATTTTTCAGGACTTGATGTGAATACTCTAAGTTGGAATACTGGCTTTAACATAAAATTATGGAAAGGCTTTCAATCTGAATTGTCTTTAAGACCGGTGTATTATATAGGCTATCGTTTTCAAGTAGCTTGGAGGTTGGGAGTTGAGTACCATTTTACAAAAATAAAAGAAAAATAATATGAAAAACTTTATTGTTTTATTTTTTCTATTTTTTTCATATTCTTTATATGCTCAGACAAATCCAAATTTTGGACAAAGAATAATTGTTGGTTCATCCCTCACATGGATACCTAATAGTGATAATTCTGGTTTAGGTTATATTTTTCATGAATACACTTGGGAAAAAAATATTGCTGTCAATGTCAACAAATCACTCTACTTTGGTCTAAGTCACAAGCATATATGGACAAATGGATCGACAATAATGCCTGAAGGCATTAGGGAAAATTATTATATGTTCGGTGCTTTTGGTCAATATGATTTCTTTCCGAAAAGGAAGATGCGTTTATTTGCAGAGCTGTCATTGAATAGGGGGAATTACTGTACTTGTTATCATTTGTTGACTGTGGATCCGTTTAAAGTCGAAAATTTGAATTACTTAGGGACGGGTGGGGGTGTAGATCTTCCCATTACCAAGTTCCTGTCAGTCGATTTCTCATTTATGGTACATAATATCCTCAATGATGTGCCGCGAAAGCATGCATACAACATTTATATAGTAGGTTTGAATTTCGATTTTATGGGGAAGACAGAAAAGAGATAGTCGCTAATTATGCTTCAAATGGTG
>CALCSX010000308.1 GCA_937894165.1 uncultured Saprospiraceae bacterium
AAAAGTTTGATTAATCGGTTGTCCCCATTCTAGATTCCAGACTGGATAAAATGCCGCACCTGGAGCAGTTGAGTCCAATAGTTTTCCTGTAAAAACTACTTGTACATTATTAGGAATAACTGCTTCGAGCCTGATTTCTCGCATCAACATATCTGTTGAATCGTAAGCCTTCAATATGTAGATAAGTTCACATCCTGCAGGCCTTTCCCCTAAAAATTGATTGAACTGAATACCAGAGTGCGAATCAAAATCGGGGTAAAATATTATCTTTTCTTCGTTTGTGACCCAGTCCGTCTCCGGTAGATAAGGCGCGATATAAGGGAAGAACACATGCTTACTCTCCGTAGTGATCTCTATTCTATCAACTTCATCCAGCTCTTCCGCATCTGTAAATTCGATTCTAACTTGACTATACTGTCGGTTCATTTCCAGATTCAATTCTAAATCACTGTCTACCAATAGATGTTCCACCAAAGCGCCGTATGTTATTGGCTCCCCATTGCTAAGTTTCTGATAATAATAAAGGTCTTCAGCGTCTTGGATGCTCTCAGGAGTAATTAACTCCTCATCAGAAAAATTAACTAAAAAACTGAGAAAATACTCTCCGTCCTCTAGCTTAATTTTAGTAATGGGTATAGAAAGATCAGTATTGATATCTTGCTTGCCTTCCATGACCAGTTTATGATTATTCTTACTGAAAACATAATACTGCACTTCCCCGTCCACTTGCAAAGAGTCTTCAGTAGTTGCACTGGTATAGATTCCTGTTAAACTTAAATTATCCATACGAAGAGCCCCTTGCATAGGGTTATAATTTTGCACTCTTTGCACTCCAGATTTATATACCCAGTGGAAATGTATCATTTCAGCAGAATTTAAAGTGATTTCAGATACGTCATAAAGAAATGGAGTCCAATTTCCATCAAATGAATTGCTATCCGTAAGTAACACTCGCTCACCATCATCCAAAGAATAATATAAGTCAAAATCCCGGGGACCCGTTGCCGAACTATGCATATCAAATCGAAGTGTCCCTAGTCTTTGAACACCTTTTATCGGCATATTAGCTGACATTTCTCTAGGACCAAGAGCTCCCAGGCATTGACCTGCTACATAGGGAGCAAACGCCGTCCCAACTCCAATATCAAACTCAATACTGCCATTATTCCTAATCAATGTAAACGCAGTATTTAAGGTATCAATTCCAACATCCGCCACATGCGTACCTTGATTAAATGACCAAAAGTATAATCGTTGGACAGTAGGAGAGGTCTCCACATTGCCTTTTGAACTTGTAGTGCCCATGAACCCTGGGCCAACAGAGGCACGTAAAGGATTAATTTGACTTTTAAATTGTTCCATTCTAAACTGAATGGTTCTCAAATCCTTTTCCTTCTCCCCTACCTGAATTAGCTGATCGTCCTTACAGCTCACCATTAAATTAAGTAATAAGCAGGCGCCCATTACCAAACAATAAGCATAACGCATTCTCATCATTCCCTCCTTGTTTATTGTTAATTAATAAAACAAAGGTAAATAATAATAATTGCTTATTAAATTATATTTTAAATTAATTATTTAAATGCTGACCAGCCTTGTGCTTTAATAGGATGAACCACTCCCGACTTAGAAATTAGCTCACATCCCTCAGCGGGTTCTGTAATATGACCAATGATTGAAATCTCCATGGAATTCTTAATCTTATCATAATCGGAAGAAGGCACTGTAAACAACAGTTCATAATCTTCACCACCACTTAATGCACAAACTGTAGGATCCAATCCAAAATCTCTAGCCGTATCATAAGTCATCGGATCAATGGGAATGCGTTCTTCATATAATTTACAACCCTTATCCGAAGCCTTGCAAATATGAAGTATTTCAGAAGCTAAACCATCAGAAATATCAATCATCGAGTTCGGCTGAATATCCATATCCTCCAGTAAAAGCACAATATCTCTACGAGCTTCTGGTTTCAACTGTCTTTCCAGAATGTAATCTTTACCCTCCAGATCGGGTTGAATAGCTGGATTATCTAAGAATATTTGTTTTTCCCGTTCCAACAATTGTAGCCCCACATAAGCCCCTCCCAAATCACCTGAAACACAGACCAAATCACCTACCTGTGCACCATTTCTATACGCTATTTTTTCAGATTTCACATAACCAATACTAGTTACGCTAATCACCAACCCTTGAACAGATGTCGAAGTATCGCCCCCTACCAGATCCACCTTATACTTATTGCATGCCATCAAAGCACCCGCATAAATCTCCTCAACCGCTTCGAGCGGAAACTTACTGGACAGACCAATGGAAATAGTAATTTGCGAAGCCATGCCATTCATCGCATAAATATCACTCAAATTAACCTGTACAGCCTTATATCCTAAATGCTTAAGAGGCACATACCGTAAATCAAAATGCACACCCTCCAGTAATAGGTCAGTTGAAACCAGGGTTTTCATATCCTTGAAATCCAAAACAGCAGCATCGTCGCCAATACCTTTAGTCGTAGATTCATTATTAATTTCAAATGCTTTTGTGATATGGTCAATTAGACCAAATTCACCCAAGTCACTGAGTGGTGATGTTTCTTTATTCTCAAACATATGCTATAATCCGTACTGTTCTGATATCTCTAACATTCTTTCGATAGGTCTACGTGCACTAGCAATCAAATCTGCAGGTAAATCCACCTCTGGAAGCTCATACTTCAAACAATTATACAATTTCTCTAACGTATTCAATTTCATAAAAGGACAATCATTACATGCACAAGTATTATCAGGTGGTGCTGGAATAAAAGTCTTATGCGGACTTGCCTTCTGCATTTGATACAAAATGCCACTTTCCGTAGCTACTATAAATGTATCCGATGGATCATCAATAGTATATTTTAACAATCCAGAAGTAGAACCTATATAATCAGCCGCCTCTAGCACATGAGGCTCACATTCTGGATGAGCTATAAACTTAGCATTCGGATACTGCGTAATCAAATCACTGATTTTGTCCCATGAAAACAATTCATGCACCATACAAGCACCATTCCACAGCACCATATCCCTACCTGTTTTACGCATCACATACGCACCCAAATTTTTATCCGGACCAAAAATAATCTTCTGATCCTTAGGTAAACTTTCCACAATTTGCACCGCATTAGTTGAAGTACAAACAATATCACTCAGCGCTTTAAGTTCAGCCGTACAATTCACATAGGTAATAACCAAATGATCAGGATACAACTCTTTAAACTTTTTAAATAAATGTGGAGGGCAACTATCTGACAATGAGCAACCCGCATTCAAATCAGGCAGCAGTACCTTTTTACTAGGTGAAAGAATTTTTGCTGTTTCTGCCATGAAGTGTACTCCAGCAAAAACAATCATATCTGCTTCAGTCTTGGCTGCTTGTTGAGAAAGCCCTAAACTATCGCCCACATAATCTGCTAAGTCCTGTATTTCTGAATGTTGATAATAATGCGCTAATAAAACCGCATTTTTCTCTCTTTTCAGTGTTTTAATCTCTTCTACAAGATCAAGGGTAGGATCTATTGGTTCATCAATAAAGCCAACTGTCTTCCAATCATTTTGTAAAGTTTCCATATTCGCTATACCAAATACAAAAGTAACCAATCTTTGCCACATGCTTTCCACAAAATTCCACACTCAATAATTAATAATATAATTTATATAAAATATTTATTGTTGTTTATTATGATGTTAGTATTGTGCAGAATTGTGTTATGATATATTTCTAATATTCAATATTGACAGTTTATTAACAATTCATTAACATCTACATTACTTTATATTGCTGATAATTAGCACTAATTATTTTTCTTCGTTTTCCAATCAACATTTAATTGTCGATTCTTTTGTGCGAATAAATTGTTAATATTGTTCTACTTTTTGAGTACTCCGAGATGATGATTTGTGCACTAAATTTTGCTTTTGTCTATAACTCGTAATTAGTGAAAAGTTATCCTTTGTTTTAGACAAGATATCCACAGGTTTTAGATGAATTATAGATATGAATGTTGATTACTTAGTAGTTGGTTCAGGTATAGCTGGACTCAGTTACGCTTTAAAAGCTGCAGAACACGGTAAAGTACTGATAGTCACCAAATCCAATGAAGATGAGTCCAATACTAAGTATGCTCAAGGAGGTGTGGCAGTAGTTGTTGATAAATCTGATTCCTTTGAGAAGCATATAGCTGATACTCTGATAGCTGGCGATGGATTATGCGATGTTGATATTGTTGAAAAGGTTGTTAAAGAGGGACCGGAGCGCATACAGGAGATTATAGATTACGGAACTAACTTTGACGAAATTGATACAGGGGTTTTTGACTTAGCTAAAGAAGGCGGTCATTCAGAATATAGAATTGTTCATCATAAAGATATCACGGG
>CALCSX010000309.1 GCA_937894165.1 uncultured Saprospiraceae bacterium
GAAAATAAAGCTTCCATATTCTTAAATTCCAAAGCGTCCTTCCCCGTCTTGTAATCTATAATCCGTAAGGTGTCACCCTCCCGCTCCAGCCTGTCGATATAGCCGGAAAATCGAACCTTTTTCCCAAAACCTTCCAAATTCAGCTCCTCCCGATCCACATGATACTCGTGTTGCAACATCGTAAACGGCGCCCTCCCGCCATCGTATTCCAATACAGCCAGAATATAATCCTTCAAAGTCTCTCTGAAAAACAAATTCGATCCCATCATAAAATTCTCCTCGCTAAAGCCGGTCTCCTCCACTAAAGCCAGCTTCAACTTGCCCTCCACCTGCCCCTTCATCTGCTCGATATGCTCTACTTCCACCCGCGCATTGTGAAACGGCTTATACAACAACTCTAATGTCTTGTGCAGCACCGACCCGAACAAAGCAAAATCCAACTCTTCCGCTATTTCATCCTCCTCTTTCCAGCCCCGCAGATGCTTGAAATAAAAACGCAAGGAACAGTCCAAATAATCATTCAAACTGGATTGTGACAGCCCTTTTTCGAGCTTTTGATCCAATAATCGCAGTATATTATCCGATTTTGGAAAGGATATTTCACGATTCTTCACCGCGCTAACATTGCTGTCCATCGAAAGGGTCTCTATCTCCCAATTTTTCAAATCATCCTTCCCCCAAAACATGATCTGATGCAAAAAACGGCTCTTCTCTTTGCCCCCCAGACCCTCATTCATCTGACTATACAAGAGTGTGATGTCCTCCGCATTTTGCAGCGTCGAATAGAAATAATATGCCTGCTCAGAAGCATCATCCTCCGTATCCGGAAACCTAAAAAGCCTCCTGATGCTTAAAGGAATAAAGGAATTTCTCGCAGGGGCAGGCAAATAACCTTCCTCCACCGAGGGAATTATCACCTTTTTGAAGGATAAATTCCGAGCTTCCATCGTTCCTAAAACCTGCAAACCATTCAAAGGCTCCCCCCTAAATGGTAATCTGTTCAGTCTAAAAATATCTGAAACCAATTGGGGTAAAAATCGAAAATCGACCCTGATCTGCTGCTCCTCGAAAATATCCCGAAGCATCATTATTTTCTGATGCGAAAATGATAATATCTCCCGCTCGTGATCTCCGATAAGCTTTTGCCCATTCTCGCTTCCCATCGCCACCTCATTGTAAAGCCACTCAATAATAGTGATCAATTTTTCAAAAAAGCTCTCCGCATTTGGCCTGGCAAAGAAAATTTCCCAGCGCTCGTCCCCAAATTTTAATTCTTCATAGCTGAAATGAATTCTATTCTTGACTTTATTCCAATTTCTAGTCAAAGAGTCGGATTCTCCCTCTTCATTTCCAAAATGCCGGTCAAAACTGTCCCTCATGCCACTCAAAAATGGATGGCCAACCAATGTTTCAATATCTTTATAGTACAATTTCCCCTCCTCCCGGTTGGCAATGGAATGCATATTGATCCAAGCTTCGATGAGACGATATGTTCCTGTAGTCGATATTGGCAAGCCTATCGAAATGTTGACATTCTCAATATTTTCCGGAATATTTTGCATTAATGATGTCAACAATCGCTCATTGGGCAGCATAATAAGTGTATTGTTGAAATCATATTTCTCCGCACCCTCATATTGCAAATAATCGGTCTGAATAATATTCACAGCTATCTGTGATTGGGCAGATAGAAAGGGTACTTCTATGATTTTGACACTTTTTCGCTCAGAGGACATATCAGTGCTGTAACCCAGATTGTCGGGGAAATTCATCTTATTTTTCAACATAAACTTCCCGGCATCCCCCCCGCGCTTACCCAGCAAATACGCATCGAAATTCCAGTAAAATTCTGCCTGATGCTCGTCGCGGAAGTAATCCAAAATGATTTGTTCACAAGCATTCAAGCGATTGAATCCCACAAAAATGAAAGGTTTTCCCTTGTAAATATCCATTTCGCTCGTGTTCGAAGCCAAATGATTGTACAACATGCCATTGTAAGCCATATTTTGTTCTGCCAATCGCTCCTTGAAGTTGGAATAAACAGGTCCAATATTCTTCCAGATATTTTCAAAGTTGGTCTTCAAATCGGTTTTATTTTCGCTCAATATTCGGAGAAAATGCGAATATTCACTTCTATCTTCGTCGTTCCAACCCTCGATTTCCATCTCCATTTGCATGTCTGCCTCGAGGATTTGAAATAGCTTTTTATGATTTATCCGATGTTTGTCAATATCATCAAAATCGCGCAGTAATATCTGCCCCCAAAAGTAAAACTGATCGAATCTATCCTTCAAATATTCAGACCCGGACTCCCGCCACACTTGATACAATTGGTAGTTCAGGATAAGTGCATCCGCCCTCAGATTAGTATTGTGCTTCTGCACCAGATCGTCAACAGTCAACAAAATGGGTGACCACATCGGTTGTGCTATCTTTTGAGACAATATTTTCTGCAAAAAAAGCAACGCTCGCCTGTTCGGGGAGACGACATGCAAGTCTCTAATATGATGCAAATGGTCCTTCAAAATACGATCAGCTACAGCCTCAAGAAAATTCATACTCAAACTAATTTTGATTGATAATTTAATGGAACATTGACCAATTCAGCGGTGTCCGTGTATAAAATATAGCCTCGAATGCCACCAAATCCCATCTGAAATAATAATTCGGCGTAAGTTTGTATCTGGCGATGATAGCTATCCCGCTTTAGCCCTGTTTTATAATCAATAATGGTGGTAGTGGCTCCCGAAACAATGATCCTGTCGGGACGCTGCACCTTCGCACCGGGAGCTATGATGCCCTGCTCGTTGATGACTTCGTTATTTTCTTGAAAAAATGGGGCTATTTCAGGATGACTAAGGATGCTGAACAAGTGATTTCGCCACTGCACTTCCTCGCCCTTCGTAATTTTTCCTTCGAGAACAGCTTTGTGAACTACCCTGTCCAAATCTTGGGCATAAACGATTTCCTCAAGCAGGGCGTGGGTGAGTAATCCTCTTTCGATATATTCACTTTCTTGCTGAATCGTGGAGCTCAATTTTTCAGGCAGCCACTCACTTTTTATACCTAGGTCGCTGCGGTGGATATGCATTTTCTTTAACTTATACTGAGCTTCCTGTGCGATTTCACTCTTTTTCGGAGGTTTTTGGGCGACGGGATTGCCGTAGGAATAACTAGTGATTTCGAAATCATTTAAATGGAAGTTGATATTCTCATATTTCGAAGAGAAAAATTGCATCAAAAGTTGCCCGGTCGTCAAACTCCAATTTTTATTGTCCTGATTACTGCTTTCCGCCTCGCTGATCATATACAATCTGTCCTCCGCACGTGTAGTTGATACATAGAAAAGATTGAGTGTATCCAAATGACTAAGTACCTGCTCTCGTATTATTTCACGACTAAATATGGAGCGCTCTGCTATCGCATTCAGGGGGATGGGAAATGGACCTAAATTCTCGAATTTCGAGAAATCCGGGTCAAGCAACTCTCCTTTATTCCAATTTGCCCATATTTTACTCTTATAGGAACCTTTAAAATCCAGATTGGCGTAGGGCATTATGACCACCGGGGCTTGCAGTCCTTTCGATTTATGAATCGATAATAATCGTATCGCATTGATGTTTTTGGGAAGATCCAAACTGGCATTTCTACCTTTTTCTGCCCAGAAATCAAGGAAATTGCCCAGATTTTGATCATTTTTCTCTGTATATTCCAATATTTGATCCTGCAATTTCAGCAAATAAGCAAACTCCGAACTTTGTCTGCTAGCATCTAATCCAAATATTGATATTGCTGAATTGACCATTTCAAGCAGTGTCATATTGGCTCCCGAGTTTAACAAATCCTTCAATCCCGGAAATTTCTCATAAAATTTCCTTTCCATTACTGAATTGGCATCCTCCATGTTTTCTCCTTCTACCTTGGATAAAAGGATATCCTCATTGATGCCCGCCAAATGCGAAAAATGTATCATCTCTGCCAATGATATTTTTATGTCTTTACCGCTGACATAAGTCAATAAACTGATAATCAAAGAAACCGAGACTGAATTTCCTACGGATAAAGACTCTTGCGATGTAAATCTATACTTCCCGAGTCCGTCCGGATCCATTTTCAACAAATATTCAGCAATCTGCTTTCCTGAAGTGTTATTTCTGAACAATATAAGTATATCCCTATTTTCATAGCCGGCTTGCTTGCATTCATCTATTATTTTTACCAGCAATTCCAAAGGCAAAAGTTTGTGAGCCTCCTTGCGCTCATCGCTTGCTTTTGATTCAAGTTTCGGACAGAAAAATGCAGAAATATATCCCTCGTGATCCTTTCTATGCACCTGAGCAGAGTCGGAATATACTTGTTCGATAGCCTGGATATCCGGGAATTCCTTCGGATTATCTCCATGGGACTCTTGAATCTCGTTGTGAATAGAATTTATAACTATTTCGGCTGCTTCCTCGTAAAATTTATTGTTAAAAGTTACAATATCCTTACTACTGCGGTAATTAAATTGCAAATTTTCTTCACTGACCGACCGGGCAAATCGCTGCGCAACTTCCTGATGCAATAAACGCCAATCGCCCTCCCGCCATCTGTAGATAGACTGTTTAATATCTCCGACAATGAGATTGGTATTATTCGTACTAAGCGTTTCCTCCAGCAAGGGTGCCAGATTGTGAAACTGAATTTTAGCTGTATCCTGAAACTCATCGATAAAGATATGCTTGTAACGTTGGCCCAGTTTTTCAAAAATGAAAGGCGCATCAACCCCTTGGATTTTGTCACTAACGATCAGGTTGCTTTGTTGTAAGGTAAGGATTCGATTTTCTCTGCAATATTCATTTACTGCTTCTTCCAGATAACTTAATACGGAAAAGGAAATGAAGGTGTTTTTGAGGGTGCGAAGGGTATTGACATAACGTTCTTTTTCATAAATCCACTCATAGAAACTGCGTGCATTATTGTAAAACCCAATCAACTGGTAAATTTCATTGGGACTAATTTTCTTCTGATTAGCTTTTGTCAAAAAGCCCAAACAAGCAATTGAAGATTCCTCGCAAGAGGTGAGAATTCTCATCAAAGTGCTACTATTCCTGATATTTTCATAGAAATTTTCAAATACAGCATTGGTAATAGTCCTGTCAATCTTATTACTAAAAGCAATTCCGTCAGGCACTGCGGTTTTAACAGCTTCGGTGTGAAAATTGCCTTGATTCTCCAAGTTTCTTAACTCTTGATTGATGAAACTGTAGAATTCTTTTAATTTGTTCAAGTCCTCCTCCGTCCTGTTGCTATTCCACTTTTTCGTCTGGAGGGTGTCGGCAAGGGAAGCAAGTTCTTCTTTAAACTTAAAATTGCCACCTTCCCTCAGTTTTTCTGTCCTCAACAGACTTATCCAATAGTAGAGGGGATCTTTTTCGTCCAGTTTTGACAGCCTGTGATCAATAGCCTTTTGGGTTAATCGCACAGTATCCAGTTCAATTTCAAAATTACCAGGAATATTGGCTTCATGAATGATGCTTCGGACAATTGTTTGAAAAAATTTGTCGATGGTACTGATGCTGAATCTATCGTAGCGAATCAGGATTTGTTCTAAAGCCCTTCTGGCATTTTGAGCCAGCTTTTCCGGAGAACCACCATTGAGTAAATTGGCGAGATGGGGGGATTGGGCTGTGTTATAACCCAAAATGTACAGCTCCTTCAATATCCTTTCCTTCATTTCAGCAGTCGCCGCATTGGTGAAGGTTATTGCCAAGATCTGACTGAAATAGCCATCATTGAACTTCTCGCGATCCATTTGTAGCAAAAGCTTAAGATATTCTGCAGCCAGTCGGA
>CALCSX010000310.1 GCA_937894165.1 uncultured Saprospiraceae bacterium
TTATGATTATTAATTTTATTCTTATAATGATTGAGCGATATTCCGGTGGCTGAGCGGAGTCGAAGCCCAGGAATGGAGCGGGTTAAAAGATTTTAATTCTATATCCGGCATTTCGACTTTTCTATTAAGTTAAGTAAATTTCCTTCTGAAGGTAATTTAAACCTGTTATGAATCTTACTTTATATGGAATAAGATTTACATAAAAAACGAATACAACGACCTCTGATCCAAAACATCATACGAGGTGGGCGTAAGGCAAATCAATTGAAGGCCTACTATCTTCGCCTTTGAAAAAATGTATTCATTCTCCTTAAATAATTCCTGCTGTTTGGCATCCATCGCAGCATTGGGGTAACCATCATAGCCTATAATATACACTGACTGCACACCTAATTCTCGAGCGGTTTGTAGCGCTATAGCAGTGTGGGTGTCCTTTAAGATGTCCGTAAAATCAATCGACTTAAGTTCGAAGGACTTGTTTTCCATCGAAGGGGGGATGTAAGTTCCCATTTTACGAGGGAAAGGAGGCAAAATAAGCTTTCCTTTAATCTCGTCAGTAGAGGAAAAAACCTTTTCAAGTCTATAGCCTTCATTTCCTACCATACAGAAATATTGGTCGTTTTCAATGTTTTTGAAGGCTCCCGAATTTCGAGAGCTGGCGTGAATGACAGCCAAATCCGTGTTCTGCTTAAGAAATTCTTCTATTCCTGCGGAATGCTCTCGCACTGAAGGGCCTCCACCGACGATGAGCGCATGTTTGTAATCCTTTTCAGTGGTAAAATCGACATGAGGTAGTTCAAAATTGTCTTTTCTGCCCTTGGATTGATTGTCCAAAGCTCTGATGATGCTATTGAAAGAATAATATCTTTTTCCAACCCAGTCCATCACCTGCTTTTGAGGGAGGGAATGTGCGCCGGAAACCATGTAGGGAAGATTTGTTCCCCATTGATAAAACTCCTGCAATTCTGCGAAGGCATCCACCACCTTAGCGAGCGGATTAAAATCGAATTCTACCTTACCTTGAGCATTAAGAACTGTCAAAAGCAATTCTGTCTTCAGGTTTCCCGCGCCGCGACCCATTCCGGTAACGGTTGCATCTACTATTTCCGCTCCGCAATCCAAGGCTGTGAGGGTGTTAATCAAGCCCAATTCAAGATTATTATGACCGTGAAAACCGATAGGAACGTCTGTTTTAGACCTTACAATGTCGAAAGTTTCTTTTACATCAGCGGGATAAACGCCGCCGAAGGAATCCACCATATAGAAATAATCGGCTATACCTTTGACTTCAGGGATTAGGTTCAAAAATTCCTTTTGCTCCTTCCAAGTAGACATATACATCACGTTGAAGCCCACTTCGAAGCCCATTTTTTTGACTTCAGCGGCTAAAAGGAGGGCTCTATCGAAATTCTTAGGGTCGATGGCCATTCTGACCATGTCGATGTAGGGCTTGCAAGGCTCTAAAAGTGCTTGGGCGTGTTCTGCTCTGACATCTTTTTCGTTGAGGATGATGACCAGCTTTTTGTTGGTTATCTCCTTCAATCTTTTCATCACGTGAATGGGCAGGTAGAAATATTCTCCTAAGTAACCATTTTGTGCATTGGATCTGTAGCCCACTTCGAGATAATCTACGGGTAGGGAATTGAAAGATTCCAGATAGGTGTTCACTAGCGTTTGGGAAAAGTCCCAATTGGTATAATAACCTCCGTCGCGGAGGGTGCAATCCATTATTTTCACAAAGTCTTTTTTATTTCGCTAAAAAATTAACGCAACATTGTTTAATATTTATATAAAGTCACAAATCTAAGAATTATCTTAATGCGTTGGCAAAACGTTTTACTATTCTACAACCGGCATTTCGACTCCGCTCAATGACCTCTTTTTATAATAAATAATGCAATTTTCCTTCTGAATGAGATTTGAAAGTGTTATGATTATTAATTTTATTCTTATAATGATTGAGCGATATTCCGGTGGCTGAGCCGCTCCCTGAGCGGAGTCGAAGGGGAGTCGAAGCCCAGGAAAGGAGCGGGTTCAAAGATTTTGATTCTACAGCCGGCGTTTCGACTTCGCTCAACGACCTAGATTATTATTATTTAAAACGTTTTACTATTCTACATCCGGCGTTTCGACTCCGCTCAATGACCTCATTTCTACTCAACGACCTAGTTTATTATTAGTTTGTCTTATTTTTATCAATTCCCTCATGACTACTCTCATTTAAACATTTTGCTAATTCATGAAGCTTTTCAGGCATGAAGTTTATTAAAGCTTGTTTCTTTTTCCTGCTCCATCCTTGTACTTGTTTTTCTCTCCAGAATGCTTCATCAATTCTGTGATATTCTTCCAAGTAAATTAATTTAACAGGTAACCGTCTTTTTGTATACTTTGCCCCATCACCGATTTGATGTTGAGCTAATCGAAACTCGATATTTTTTGTACTTCCAGTATAATAAGTACCGTCTGCACATTCTAAGATATACATGTACCCACTCATGTGATAAAAATTGGGTTAAAAGATTTTGATTCTACATCCGGCGTTTCGACTTCGCTCAACGACCTCATTTATTATTATATTAAAGCGTTTATTATTCTTAAGTCGGCGTTTCGACTCAACGATCTCCATTCGACTCCGAGCGATATTCCGGTGGCTGAGCCCCCTGAGACGCTCCCTGAGCCGATCCCTGAGCCGGTCATTGAGCGGAGTCGAAATGGAGTCGAAGGGTAGGCGATGGGGAGTCGAGGGGTTTAAAAGATTTTAATTTTTCAACCGGCACTTCGACTTCGCTCAGTGACCTCATTTCGACTCCACTCAAATACTCGCTTAACCCTTCCTCACCCCCATATTTTCTCTAAATGTTTCAAACTGAGGGAGCAAAAAAGAATCAGAGAAAGCCGGCAAATGTATAATTTGCTGGCTCGACAATCTTTGATTTTGATTTAAATATTGGTACTCCAAATTCTCATTTTGCGACAGGAGGAAATCTTTGATGTCATTCAAAGTGGCATTGAAATCTGCTGCTATTTGGATGTTTTCAGACTGTCGGGAATGAAAAATGGCATTTTCCAGCTTATTTGTAATGTTTTCTATTGAAACAAAGGGTCTGGATTGCATTCCATCTCCGAAAATATGTATTTTATTCTGAGTCAGGGCGTTAATAAAAAACGAATTTATAACGCTATCTGTTCTTAAAGTTCTGTTGTAGCCGAACACATTTCCTGCTCGAATGATGCTCAGATTTAAGGTGTCTTTGAGCAGAGTAAAATATTTCTCTCCATCGTATTTGGATTGACCATAGGCATTTTCGGGGGTAGGCTCTTCAGAAACATCTACATTTTCTCTAAAGCCGTATACAGAAGTAGAGCTGAGGTAAATGACATTTTTTACAGTTGCTGTATTCTGAATAGCTCTTACTACACTCAATGATCCCCATGTATTAACTTGCTCATATTGTAGGTTTTGCGTATGATTAAAGGGCTGAGAGACGAAGCCGGCTAAATGTATCACAACCTCTACATCTTTCATCATTTTTTCTAAACCGAAAGAGTCAAGGATATCACCTTTTATAAAATCTACTTTTGGCAAAGGCTTTTTGCTAAAGAAAAAATTTATATCGGATCTAGACAAGTTGTCTAGGACGATGATTTTTTCGACGAGCGCATTTTCATGTAAGCTGTCGACGAGGGATGTTCCGATGTATCCGGCTGCGCCGGTGATGAGTATTTTCATAATTTTATTTTCTAAGTTCTAAGTTCTGTCGCCTATCGGCTCGTTCTGTCGCTTCGCTCGTTCTGTCGCTTCGCTCGTTCTGAGTTCTGAGTTGGCTTCGGGTTTGGGTAATGAGTTTAAAATTCTTGGTTGTGTCGCATGGTTTGTTTAAAGTTCTGTTGCCTTCTTCAATTTGATGCTTTATCCACAAATGACACGAAAAGCGGTTCTAAAAGCCGGGTTTTTACCCCGAGTTATTGTTGTGATATCCCTTCCGGGGTAGTTTATTCTAAAAACGTTGTTTCTTTAGAAAATCT
>CALCSX010000311.1 GCA_937894165.1 uncultured Saprospiraceae bacterium
GTCATATTATGGCTGTCCCTGTCAAGAATTTTCAAGCGGGCAATTTTTGAAGATGATAGAAACTTACAATGGAAAATACAAAAATCTTTGGTAATGAGTAAATTATATAAATTAATATTATTACTTTTTATAAGTGGTGTGCTTGCTGGTCAAACTTCAGATGTGGTAGAAGGGTGTAGTCCCTTGCGAGTTCAATTTAATTCGACGGCATTAACAGAGTATTATTGGGACTTTGATGATGGTGGTTTTTCATCTAACCAAAACCCGGAATATATTTATACCGAAGCCGGTGTTTATACTGTAACTCTTAGGGAGGGGCAGACCGGTGCAGAAATAGGGCAAATTCAAATAACTGTTTATAGAGAGCCAGTTTTAGATATAGGTTTTGATAAGACAAATGGTTGTAGTCCTTTACAAGTCAATTTTTCTTCTACGATTGATATCGATCCTGAAGTTGACATTACCGGATATAAATGGTCATTTGGCGATGGGAACACATCCAATCAGGTTAATCCTTCACACACCTATACTACTCCGGGATTATTTACAGTTTCATTAGAAGTTACTTCATCTAATAGAGCATGTAGTAAGACAAAGATTTTCTTTGATGTTATAGAGGTTGGGGGATCTGAAGGAGATTTCTCAATAGTAGCCGGGACAGAATGCGAATTACCCTTCCAATATGCGTTTACTAATCTTACAGAACAAAAACCGGGTAATACTTATAAATGGGATTTTGGAAATGGTGTCACTTCGACATTTTACAATCCCGGTACGATTACCTATACACAAGAGGGGATATTTACTGTTTCTCTAACTGTTACAAGTGAGGAAGGATGCGAAACAATTATAGAAAAGGATATTAATATTGGTGTAAATAAATTTGGTCTAAATATTCCGGATACATTATGCATCGGTATTAAATATGTACTTAATAATACTAGTACAGGAACTTTCTTTCAATGGCAATTGCCCGGCAATGAACTGTATACCAATTCGAGTTTAAAAAACCCGGTTGTTGAATATCTCACCGGCGGTTTTAAAAATATTTCTCTACGTATTGGAAATAATCCTCAATGTAGAAGGGATACAACATTCATGATATTTATTGAGGATCCTTTGGCTACTTTCACTTTTGATCCATTAGTTGCTTGTGAAGATCCTATGCTAATAAACTTATCAGCTGATTCATTGTCATATAAAGAATTTTATTGGAATAAATCTCTTGAAGATGAAGGACCGCAATTCGTTTTTGAAGTAAAAGCTAAAGATAGAAGGGATTCATTTCATATGAATTTCATAGATACTATTTTTTTAGAATTGATAGCGGAAACTTTCGCAGGGTGCAGAGATACCATTGTGGATACTGCATATCATCATAGACCCGATGCTTATTTCCTGAGTTCAGAACCTCGGGGATGTGCTCCATTAGTAGTAAACTTCGAAGAGACATCCCTTACTCATTCTCCGGTTGTATATCGAAAGTGGTTATATGGTGACGGAACCGAAGAGGAAATACCTGGATCTGCCACCACCAGTCATACTTATACTGATCCGGGGGAATACTTTGCAAAACTTGTTATTGAAAATGCAGACGGATGTAGAGACACTTCTGTTGGTATTTGGATTTATGTTGGAAGTCCAATATTGCCGGATTTTGAGCTAGATAAAACAGAGATATGTATCGGCGAATCTATTAGTGTCGAGTTTTTTAATAATGATCCGAGGATTGAAGATTTTCATTTAACTTCAGATGATGGAAGATTCCAACACTGTTGGACAGAAAAGACGGCAACGCATGTATTTGATACTGAACCCGGGTTATTTGATGTTACTGCACATGTTGTTTATAATGGTTGTTATGGTGAAATAGTATTAGAGGATCATATCTTAGTGAAGGGGGCTAAAGCAAATATTGGTTTTAAAACCAATTGTGAAAATCCTTTAGAGGTAGACTTTACGAGCAAAAGCATTAATGCAACAAATGTCTTATGGCGTATAGAGGATGTCGAATATACTGAAGAGGAATTCACACATGCGTTTAATTCTACAGGAGATTATTTGGTTTATCTTGAAGCCGAAAATGTAGCCAGTGGATGCGAATCTACTCTTGATTCTCAACTGGTTTATATCCGTGAAATTAAAGCAATATTGGAAGGTCCTGACACATTATGTACTGATCAACCTTATGGTTGGAGTGGTGCTAATTCCATAGATGTCGATCGAGAATGCACGAAAGGATACCTATGGAGGTATAGTTATAAAAGACCGCGTGAAACAAATCTCTCTGATAATTTTGACATATTTAGATCCAATTTTGCTAAACCCAATAATAAACATTGGATAGAATTAATAGTCGAAAACACAAATGGCTGCAGGGATACTGCAAGAATGGATTTTGTAATCTATGACCTTAATGCCAACTTTGATTTAAGTGATACGGAAATATGTATTCCTAATGATATTGAATTTACTGACCAGAGTACGAGCGATACTACAATAGTAGCATGGAATTGGTTTAATGGTAGCAATGATCCCAATATGGTACATACTTTTGATGAACCTTTCACTACATTTTCGGCAACCCTTGAAATTGTGGATGCAGTAGGTTGTAGAAAATCTATTTCACAACCTATAAAATCTTATAAACCAACTTCAACGATTTCCTTAAATCCCGGAAATACAATTTGTAGAGGTAATCAAGTGAATTTCAATGCTTCAGATTATACCATTAAAGGTTCTAATTTGGATTTTGAATGGGATATTGGTGATGGATTTTTTACCTCGAATATTCGTAATCCATTCTTTGTTTTTGATGAAACTGGAGTATATCCTGTTGAATTGGTTTATACGGAGCAAAGTTCAGGCTGTCAGGACACAGCGAGAACTACACTTACTGTGATTGAACAACCTGTTGCTGATTTTACTTCTGACGTTGACGATTTGCCTTTTATTTGTCATCCGAGGATCATTAATTTTATGAATGAATCTGAAACGGAAGGCACTGTCAACTATCAATGGACATTTAGAAACACTTCTTTTTCAACGGTCGAAAATCCTTCTGAAGGTTTTCCTAAAGGGGAGCATGAAGTTGTTTTTATCGTAAGATCAATTTTCGGATGCGCTGATACCATAAGTAGGACTTATGTTCTTATTGGACCGGAAGGTGATATAGAATTAGACAGTAGTCCTATTTGTACCAATCAGGAAATTCTTTTAAGCGTAATAGACACAGCTGATTTAACTAGTTATCAATGGATATTTGGTGATGGACAAACTTTTAATAACCAATCACCAATTAATGTAAAATTTGATTTAGATCCCTCCATAACTGCTATACCTGTTCGTCTTGTAATGACTTCGGGCGAGAACCAATGTGAATTCGTAGTGCAGGATAGTATTTCCTTTTTTGCTGTAATGGCTGAGTTTGAGATACGCGACACAGTAGCTTGTGAAGGACAAGTATTTTTGGACGACTTGTCGATAGGTGCTTCCGATTATTTCTGGGATTTTGGCGATGGGAATACCTCAACAGAAATGGAACCTACCCATACTTATGAAGATTTTGGAGAACAGTTTATTCAGCTAATTATTAGCGCTAATGAAGGTGCTTGTACTGACACAATAACCTATAGTACTTTGTTAGAAGAGGATACTTATGAAGTTAAATTCCCCAATGTCTTTACACCAAATGGAGATGGACAAAATGATATCTTCAAATTGAATATTGACGAGGAACTCAATGAATTGATAGAATTCTTGGAATTGAAAATAATCAATCGATGGGGAGATGTGGTATATAATAATGAAGACCCGCAGGGTTGGGATGGCAATTACAATGGCAAACAAGCTCCTGCGGAGGTATATAAATTTATTTTAGTCGCAAGGATTAAAGGCTGCGATATTGTCAGCAAAAGTGGCAATGTTACTTTAATAAGATAAGAGTTTTAGATTTTTATTTTTTAATTACCAGTCCGCTTAGAGGAGGAATTGAATTTTTATTTAGTTCCTCCTCTTTATTAGACTGATATAAAAATTGAATTTCACTCTCCACGAAATCAATATTTTTGATGCTTTGTCTTTCCGATGTCATATTAAAAATCACTATTAGCTCTTTATTTTCTAATGTTCTGCTGTATGCTACAAGATTAGGATTAATAGATAGGTGTTTTATTTCTCCATGAATGAAAGCTTCATTTTCTTTTCGAAGCATGATCATTGATTTATAATATTCTAAGATTTCTCTGTTAATTCCCGGTGGCTCTTCATATTCATAGGAAGAATATTCTGAAGCTGATTCAGGAAGAAATGAGTAATCATCCCACCACAAAGGTTTTCTATTATCCGGATCATCTGCTCCCCACATTCCCATTTCATCACCATTCCAAATATGAGGTGAGCCAACATAAGTAAATTGATGTAATAAAAATAGTTTCATTCTGTCGTAGGTCTCCTCATCCGGACGACCGGTAAGATAATCTGGGTTTTCCTGCGGTTTACATTGATATTTGTACAGATTTTTATTGTAAAATGAAGTAAGAGTTCGCGGGGAATCGTGGGATGCTCCCAAGTTCATCAAAGCTTTTTGGGTGTAGTCAGGATGCACATTGAATACCGAATCCATTTTTCTAGCAAAATCTTCGGGCTTTACCTTATCGGGTGTATTGGCAAAGTATCCCCGAGCTACTTTATACCATTGGTAGTGCATAACAGCATCAAAAATGTCACCTTTCAGCCACGGTTTGGTATCCATTAACTGATGCGGCCAGTTCGTCCACCAATTTTCCCCTACCAGATAGAATTCGGGATTGACTTGCCTAACATATTTTCTGAAATCTCTCCAAAAGCCAAGCGGCACTTGCTCTGCTACATCTAATCTAATACCATCTATTCCTCTTGATACATCTCCATTCCCATTTGGATCCATCCATCTTTTACATACATCATAAATATGGTTAATTACATCTTGCTGAAGGGTACCCTCATAAGGGTGGCCGGATATTTTCTCCTCAGCATCTACTTTTCTCCATTCAGGCAGACTTTTTATTCCGTACCAACCTTTGTAATCATAATATTCCTGACCTGTAGAATCAGTTTTTATTTCGCCGTCATACCATTCTTTATATTTAGAAGCGGATCCTTTTTGAGTGATATCCTTAAACGCCCAAAATTCTCGTCCGGTGTGATTCCATGAAAAATCAAGAACAACTTTAATATCATTTCTATGTAAGGAATCAATTAAGGCTAAAAATAATTTATCCGCTGATGTCCACTTCCATGTTGATGGGTCATTTGGATTCTCACCGGCTATAATCTCTAAATCTCCCATTGGATCCGGTCCGAAATTAACATCGATGTGATGGTAACTTCTTGCATCATATTTGTGAAGTGAAGGAGCATCATTTAATGGATTAAAGTATATTGCTGTTATTCCTAAATCCTTTAAATAAGGAATCTTGTCCATGACTCCTTGCAAATCGCCCCCATATCGTCTCATCTGAATAGTTCTGTAAAAATCCAGTTTGCTCGCTTTGGCCCAATCTTCCTGCTCATACCAATTGTGTTCCCATGGAGTAACTTTCCAATCCTTAGGAATACTGTCTGTCAGTGCACCATACATGGTTTTTAAATTGGGATCATTATTGGGATCGGCATTCCTAAATCTTTCGACAAAAATTTGATACCAAATGGCCTCCTGTGACCATTGAGGCGGTTTTTCAAAATCTAGTTGAGAATCTTTGGAATTGTCGGGAGCGACAGTACACGCTACCGCTAGAAAGAGTAATAGTAATAGGCGCTGCATATTTTTATTTTTTATAAATTTAGTTATATTTTTATTATTTAATGACTTTGATTTCCTACATTTATTTTGACTTTTTTTCTTTGAAGTTTGAAATAGATTTTCTGTTCAGGGGATATTCCTAATTATCCTTTTATTAGAGGATAATTTTAATTATCCTTTTATTAGAGGATATTTCAATTTATCCTTATTTTTGATGAAATTTGGATTATGGTAGCAATTATAATAGGAGACATTATAAATTCTCGACAAATTAAAGACCAAGGGCTATGGCTCGATCCTTTAAAAAAATTGTTTAAGAATTGGGGAAATAGCCCAAAGGAATGGGAGATTTTTAGAGGTGATAATTTTCAACTCCAAATTTCAGATCCCACGGATGCCTTACTGGTAGTATTACAAATAAAATCATTGATTAAATCTTTGGCTACCGGGAAATCAAATCGATTATCCCCAATAGATGTGAGAATTGCAATCGGAATAGGAGATATCGAATTTAAGGCAAAAAGAATTTCGGAAAGTAATGGTAATGCATTCGTTAGGGCAGGAGAGAAATTTGAAAAATTAAAAAGCGAAAAACTGACTATAGCTGTCAAAACAGACTGGCAAGAATTTGACAGGGATATAAATCTTTATTTAAAGTTGGCAGCTTTACAGATGGATAATTGGACTGTTTCCTCTGCCCAATTGTTTCAACATAAACTCATAAATAGTGAGAGTACGCAAGAGGCAATAGGCAAGCATTTTGGCATCTCACAACATTCCGTCAGCAGGCGAATGAGCAGGGCAAATATTGAAGAAATAATGGAAGTCGAAAGCATGTTTCGTATCAAATTAAAGAAATACTTATCATGATAATTCTGGTGAAGCTTCTTTTAGCACATTTCTTGGGCGATTTTTTATTTCAACCTCAGTCTTGGGTCGACGAAAAAGAAAAACGGAAATTAAAATCCGGAAAGTTTTTTCTTCATATTCTTATTCACTTTGGTCTAATTTTCCTTTTTCTATGGGATATTACATTGTGGCCCTTAGCTCTCTCCGTAACATTCAGTCATTTTTTAATTGATATAGCAAAATTATATTTAAGTAAACCTAAAACGAGAGTTACATGGTTTATCTTAGATCAATTTCTCCACTTGATTTCCATATTTTTACTGTGGTATTTTTGGACTTCTCAGAATTTCGATTTATCAGGATTAGCTGAAAATACAGCGTTCTGGGTATATTTATGTGCTGCCTTCTTTGTCACTGTGCCTGCTAGTATAATAATTAAAATATTCCTTTTGGATTGGTCTGAGAAGCTGATGGTCGGCAATGATGAATCATTAAGCAATGCAGGGAAATATATTGGCATCCTTGAAAGGCTTTTTGTTTTAATGTTTGTACTTGGAGGACATTGGGAAGCGGTTGGATTTTTATTGGCAGCGAAATCTGTTTTCAGATTTGGTGACTTAAAAGAGTCAAAAGATAGAAAATTAACCGAATATATATTAATTGGAACATTATTGAGCTTCGGAATAGCAATAGGAACAGCTTTATTAGTGAGATATCTTATTTTCTGAAAATATTCTTTAGATCTATTTTAAATTTTATTTGTTTATTTCAAACCTTATAATAAAATAAATGAAAATAAATTTTGCTCTAAACCGACCTGAGAGTCAAGGTCTGCTAGCATTTATAATTTTCATTGTCGGTGTATTTATTTTAAATTTAATGAGAAATTACTTACCTCCGATTTTAGCTTTGGAAAATGCCTATGTAGCTCATTGTATAATAATATTACTCTTTGGTTTTATAAATGCCGTGTCTATATTTTCTGTAGATAATGAAAAACTTTACTGGACCAGGTCATTGTATACCTTTATAGCTTTGTTGACCGTTGGAATAGTAGTTTCATCATTGGTTACCGGCATTGGCATCATGGAAACTAAATCATTTGCCATGATTTATCCTTTAATTACAGGATGTTATTTAGTAATTTTTATTATTGCCACTTTAATTAAAAAAATATTAATTTATGCAGACGAGAAGCCTTAATCAGTTTTTAATAATAATTTTTTCAATATGTTTTATCGTTTCTTGTCAATCAAATACCGGAGAAACGAATCGAAATTCAGCGGAGAGCAAAACTATTTCAGCAAATGATACTATTAGCCCCATTGTAAAAAGTGAGGAGGAGTGGAGGAAAATTCTTACAGAGGAAGAATTCACAGTACTGCGTCAACATGGCACTGAACGGGCTTTTACCGGTGATTTACTGAATTTAAAAACGGATGGAACGTATACTTGCGCTGCTTGTGGCTTGGCACTTTTTGAATCTGAAACAAAATTTGAGAGTGGCACAGGCTGGCCTTCTTTCTTCGATATAATCAGCAAAAAGCATGTCCAACAGCAAAGTGACGATTCTTATGGAATGAAAAGAACGGAGGTGCATTGTGGCAGATGTAAAGGTCATTTGGGACATGTTTTTGATGACGGTCCCCAACCTACTGGTTTAAGGTATTGTATCAATTCGGTCTCATTGGATTTTGAGCCGGCCAAAAAGCCCTAATTAAGGATAAACCCTATACAAAAACAGTAACTACTCAGGTAGATACTTTCAAAAGCGAAAAATGAGTAATTTTTCGTCAGACGAGGCTACTTTTTTTGTTAATAGCAGCGCTATTGACAAAAAAAGAGACGAAGTATCACGGAAAATAAACATTTTTAGATCGAAATTGATCGTACCTGAGTAGTTACAAAAAACAAAAAGGACCAGAGCTAAATTGCTCTAAAGTCCTAAATCAATGGTTGTTTGTTTGCAATACAAATATATAGAAAAAATATAAGTAGCAAAATATTTTTAATTGACTTCTACCATATATTTATTTTTCTTGCCATTTTCAATTAGTAAAAATCGTCCTCCCAATAAATTTTGATCTGATGGCATCGTCCCAATTTCGTTAATCTTGATTTTATTAATGGACAAAGAATTCCCTTGAATTGCTCGTCGTAAGTCACTATTTGACGAAAATATTTGGCAATGCGCCACTAAAAGGCCGGCAAGATCGATATCTGAAAATGATTTTTCGGCAATGGAAAAGCTGGGGATGATTCTGTACACCATTTTTAATGTTTCATCATCGACCTCTTTTAACTCTTCAAAAGATGATATTTTTCCAAAAAGTATTTGAGCCACCGTTTCAGCCTGAATAGTTGCTCTTTCAGAATGAATTCGTGATGTTAATTCTTTCGCCAGCGTTTGTTTCACCTCGTTAGGATTGGTAGGAATCAAGTCAATTAAACTTTGTATTTCCTCTCTTGACTTTAAGCTGAAGGTTTTTAGAAACTTTTCGATATCATTGTCATCTGCATTAAGCCAAAATTGATAGAATTCGTAAGGACTAGTAAGTTCTGGATCCAACCAAATATTCCCTTTTTCGGATTTCCCGAATTTGGTACCGTCCGATTTAGTTAAAAGTGGTGTTGTCAGCGCATAAGCTTTCTCACCCAGGTTTCTTCTAATAAATTCAGACCCTGATGTTATATTACCCCACTGATCTGATCCTCCCATTTGTAGGATTACATTATCTCTCTGGAACAAAACCTGAAAATCATAGGCTTGAAGTAACTGATAGCTAAATTCCGTGAAGGATAATCCTGTTTCTACCCTTCGTTTCACTGATTCTTTGCTCATCATATATGCCACCGTAAGGGTTTTTCCTACATCCCTCAGAAAATCAATGACATTCATGTTCGCATAAATATCAAAGTTATTCAAAACACTTACCTCTTTTTCGGGGTCATCATTGGCTAGTAATTTCGAAAATTGATTTTTTTGATGCAATAAGTTTTTCTCTATTTCATCGTCAGATTTGAGCAACCTTTCCTGGTCTTTGAAAGATGGATCACCAATTCTACCAGTAGCGCCACCCATGAGTACGATTGGTTGATGACCTGCATCCTGAAAAAGCTTTAGCAACATCACTTGAACGTAATTACCAATTGTTAATGACGGAGCTGTCGGATCGAACCCAATATAACCTTTGACAGAACCCGATTTAAGAATTTCCTCCACACCCGGTGTAAAATCAAAAATCATTCCCCGCCATTGTAATTCCTCAAAAAAATCTTTCACTTGTTTTGCTTTAATTTACGTTCTATGATACAAAATTCGCTGATTTTGATTTGCAAAAGTAATTCCAAATCTGTTATTTTAAAAGATTAAGTTTGAATTTCAATATTCACCGAGATTTAATTTATCGATTCCGCCTATTTCCGGAGGGTATAAAATATTTCAAAGCATTCTTTTCATTGCTGTATTTTATTCATATTTGCACATAAGTCTTTTTTAGATGAATTTAGCGAGATATATTTCCGGAAAAATTTCTGTTACCGGTGGAATTAGCTTTACCGGTTTTATTGTGAAACTGGCCACAGGGACAATTGCTTTTAGTATCATTATTATGATACTTGCCAGTGCAATGGTCAAAGGTTTTAAAGAGGAAATAACGCGAAAGGTTTTTTCTTTTTGGGGTCATATCCATATTAATTCGGTGCAATTGAGTGGGAGAGGAGCCATGGATGTTATGCCTTTCCCATTAGATTCAAATATTTTAAATGAACTCCAAACCGGTCGCATTTTAACAAAAGATGATTTTGGGGAAGCTTTTGAAGAAGTGGAACTTCCAACTTTATCAGGAATTAAAAATGTTTCACCGGTTGCCCAGTATTCCGGAATTTTGAAAGCAAAGGAGGATATTGAAGGTTTGTATTTTAAGGCTGTGGGGGAGGATTATTATCCTGATTTTTTTAAAGAATTTTTAGTTGATGGAAATTCGAACCTCGAGAAAAGAGACTCTAATGAAAACCGTTCAATAATAATCAGCGAGACTGTTGCTTCCCGCCTCCAACTCAATGTGGATGATTTATTGTTGGTGTACTTTGTAAAAGACGGAACTCAAATCATGCGTCGTTTTAAAGTTATCGGCCTGTTCAATACCGGTTTGGGTGAGTATGATAACAAATTTGCTATTATATCTCTCAATGACCTGAGAGATATTTTATCTTGGGAAGATGATTATATTACCAACTACGAGATCCATTTAGAAAATTTTCGAGATTTGGACGCATTCCATTATTGGATATACTATGAAATCCTCGGTGTAGATCTAATGGCTGAATCTGTGAGGTATAAATTCCCGGTGATTTTTGATTGGTTGGAATTACAGAATGTAAATGAATTCGTCATTATATTTCTAATGTTAATAGTTTGTATGGTCAATATGGCTACAACAATTTTGATTTTAATTTTGGAAAGAACAAATATGATAGGTACATTCAAAGCACTCGGCATGACCAACGCAACTATCCGGAATATTTTTCTCTACCAGGCATTGAGAATTCTTGTTGTGGGCTTACTAATCGGAAATGCTTTGGGCTTTCTTTTAGGATTTTTACAGAATCACTTTAAGTTCATTAAGTTAGACGAAGTAAATTATTATCTCAGCTATGCGCCCATTCATTTCAATATTCCTTTCATAATCCTATTGAATTTTATTACAATAATTTTGACACTACTATTTCTATTACTTCCAACGATGTGGATATCGAGAATTAGTCCTGTTCGCGCTATTAGATTTAAATAATCTCTGTAAGAAAATTCAAAATACTGCCACATATAGCGATATCTCGCTGCTAAAAAGAAGAATAATACTCATTCTCTAGCTCCGAATAAAGCCGATCCAATTCTTACCATATTTCCACCGGCTTCAAGTGCCGTATTATAGTCGTCGGACATTCCTATACTCATTATTTTAAATTCATTATCAAAGAAGTTGCCCGATCGAAGATGAGTAAACATTTGACTTAGCACTTCAAATTCCTTCTTGACTTGTGAGTTGTTTTCTGTATATGTTGCCATTCCCATGAGTCCACATACTTTAATATTGGGCGTATTAATTTTTTTGAAAGTGTCATAAAATTTTTGAAATTCTTGGGGTGGAATACCGAACTTGCTTGACTCCTCAGCTATGTGAAGTTGTAAGAGAATTTTTATTGTTCTATTATTTTCCTCAGCTCTTTTTTGAATCTCTTCAACTAATTTTATACTATCGACGGAGTGGATCATATAAACAAAGGGAGATATATATTTTACTTTATTAGTTTGGAGATGTCCAATAAGATGCCAACGGATATCTGTTGAACATTTATCATATTTTTCAACCATTTCCTGGACTTTATTTTCCCCGAAATCTTTTTGACCCAATTGAAATAATTCTTCTATGGCTTCAACGGGCTTCGTCTTGGAAACCGCTACAAGCTCAGCTCCATAAAGTTCTAATTCTGCTAATATTTCCCGATACCGATTAAGATTTATATATGACATGATAATAATTAAAAAAGACCGTGAATTTTTGCAGAGACGTTTTCCAGAACCAAGCCTAAATCTGATGGTTTGCTTTTGAAATCAATCGTATTAACGTCAATTATCAATAATTCTCCCTGATTATAGGATTTAATCCATTCCTCATATCGTTGATTGAGTTTCTTCAAATAATCGATCGAAATACTTCCTTCAAATTTACGCCCTCGTTCTTCAATATGCGCCACCAAAGTTTGAATATTTGCACGCAAATATATCATTAAATCCGGGGGTTGAATAAAGCCGGTCATTAAATCGAATAAAGCCTTATAATTTTCATAATCTCTCTCCGCCATAAGTCCCATATCATACAAGTTGGGTGCGAATATCTGCGCATCCTCATAAATAGTTCTATCTTGGACAACGACTTGGTCGCCCCTGTGTATTTCCACTATTTGATTAAATCTATGGTTAAGAAAGAATACTTGTAGGTTGAAAGACCATCTTTTCATATCATTATAAAAATCATCTAGATAGGGATTGTCATCAGCGCTTTCATATTGCGCAGTCCATCCAAAATTCTTACTTAATTCGGTCGTTAGTGTTGTTTTACCTGCGCCAATATTTCCGGCGATGGCTATATGTTTGATATCTTTCTTCA
>CALCSX010000312.1 GCA_937894165.1 uncultured Saprospiraceae bacterium
CAACCTCAATATATAAAAGTGAAATTATGGCTATTGCAATAAAAGATCCGAGGGCTGAAGCAATGCAAAGGTTTTTGAGTCTATTCAGATTATATGAAAGTGGTCTGAATGGACAGCGATCTTCTTCCTTGCACAGTGTGCGGAGATCTGCTGCCGACCGTATGCAGGAATTAGAATTCCCGGGTATAAAATCGGAGGACTGGAAATATACCAGTACGAGCAGGTTAATAGCACCTCATTATGATGTTTCGGGGCAAAATCAAGTCACCATAGAGAAAGTTTCTTCCTTTTCATATAATGATATCGATGCTTACAGATTAGTTTATGTAAATGGTGTTTTGTCAGCTGATTTGAGCAATATTGAGAGTTTGACTACCGGTGTTTCATTAATGAGTTTAGAGCAAGCTTTTGCAGATGGTAAGTATGAGTCGAAATGTAGAATTATATTAGAAAAACTACTTAAGGATGCTCCTGATGCATTTCTTCCGATGAATATTGCTTTTGCCGGCAAGGGTTTATTCATCCATGTGGATAAACAAGTAAAAGTGGATAAACCTATTCATATTTTGCATATAAACTCCGGAGAAAGTGCAGGCTTGAGCGCTCCGGTACAATTGTTTTATACTGAACAGGATAGTGAACTTACGGTATTTGAGAGCTTTCATAATGCAAATGATGATAGTACAGTATCAAAGTTTACCACTTGTTTGAATTATTTTAGCTTAGAGGCCAACTCTAATTTGAAATATTACAAGAATCAAGAGCTTGGCAATCTGGATTTTATGGTTCATCAATCTTTTGTGGATCAACATAGAGATTCTGTTTTCACTGCCTTTACCGCAGATTTAGGCGGGAGGATTGTTCGGAATAATATGAGTGCAGTGCATTTGGAAAAGAATGTTTTGACCAATTTATATGGGGTGTTCTTGCTAAATGATGAGCAGCATGTGGATAATCAGACTTTTGTCGATCACGCCATGCCTCATTGCTTGAGTAATGAATTATACAAGGGCATTCTGGATGGGAAATCCAGAGGCGTATTTAATGGTAAGGTCATGGTGCGACCGGATGCTCAGAAGATCAATGCTTTTCAGCAAAATAATATACTTATCCTTTCTGACAATGCAAGGATGGATAGCAAACCACAGTTAGAGATTTTTGCTGATGATGTCAAATGTAGTCATGGTGCTACAATAGGTCAAATGGATGAAAGTGCTGTATTCTATCTTCGAAGCAGAGGATTGAATGAGTCTGAAGCGAGAGGCTTACTTCAATTGGCCTTTGTTCAGGAAGTAACTAATTTTATTGAAAATGAGTCTATCAAAGCTCAGATGGAAATGCGAATAAGAAGTAAATTCAAGAAATAATCTGATCTATTTTAGAATTAAAGGCTGGAAATGGAAGCAATAGATAAAGTGAAAAAATTGGATATCGAGGCGATAAGGACACAATTTCCTATTCTATCTACCATGATGAATGGTAAGCCTTTGGTGTTTTTAGATAGTGCCGCCTCTAGTCAAAAGCCATTGTCTGTTATTAATACTATTTCGGATTATTATTTATACTCTCACGCCAATGTGCACAGAGGTGTGTACCAGCTCAGCCAGAAAGCCACCGAATTATTTGAGTTGACACGAACCAAAGTAAGAGAATTTATCAATGCCCCATCTGAGCGGGAGGTAATTTTTGTTCGGGGCACTACGGAGGGAATTAACTTAGTAGCTTCAAGTTTTGGCAAAAAATATATCCACCCTGGCGATGAAATTCTTATCAGTGCTATTGAGCATCACAGCAATATTGTGCCGTGGCAAATGATAGCCGAGGAGCGGGGAGCAACTGTAAAAGTAATCCCGGTTGATGAAAGAGGGGTTTTGGATATGGAGGAATATAAAAATTTGCTCAACAGCAATGTTAAGATAGTAGCAGTAAATCATGTATCAAATAGTCTGGGAACTATCAATCCGATAAAAGAAATGATATCATTGGCTCACGCTGCCGGCATACCTGTACTGGTTGATGGCGCGCAGGCGGTTCCTCATATGAAAGTTGATGTGCAGGATCTAGATGCTGACTTCTACGCTTTCTCATCACATAAGATGTATGGACCTACGGGGATGGGAATATTGTATGGAAAGGAGAAATGGTTGGAAGCTATTCCTCCATACCAAGGTGGTGGAGAGATGATTCGATCAGTAAGTTATACCAATACGGTGTATAATGAATTGCCTTTTAAATTTGAGGCTGGTACTCCTAATATTGCTGACGCTATTGGTTTGACAGCTGCGATTGACTATATAAACGAACTCGGTATTGAAAATATCGGGCAACACGAGAATGACTTGTTGGAGTACGCTCTGCAGTCCATGCGTGAGCTTGAAGGGATGCGATTTATAGGGACTGCACCTGAGAAAGCCGGGGTTATTTCCTTTTTAATTGAAGACACACATCCTTATGATATTGGTGCTTTGTTAGATAAACAAGGCATTGCGGTGCGAACCGGTCATCATTGCTGTCAGCCTTTGATGGATAGATTCGATATTCCAGGTACAGTGAGGGCTTCGTTTGGTGTTTATAATAATTATAGTGACATCGATACACTCGTAGCGGGTATTCAAAGGGCAAGTAAAATGTTAAGATAGAAATTTTTATGATGACGATCAATAGTAGGCAGGACGAAATTATAGAGGAGTTTTCATTTTTTGATGACTGGATGGAGAAATATGAATATTTAATCTCTCTAGGAAAAAGTCTGCCTTTGATCGATGAAAAATATAAAGATGAGAGTCATTTAATCAAAGGATGTCAAAGTCGCGTATGGCTTCATGCAGATGTTGATGGGAATGAAATTAATTTTACTGCGGATAGTGATGCTATAATTACAAAAGGAATTATTGCTCTTTTAGTAAGAGTTTTATCCGGAAATAATGCAGCAGACATAGCAAATGCAGAATTATATTTTATAGATAAGATAGGCTTAAAGGAGCATTTGTCTCCCACAAGGTCTAATGGTCTGCTAAGTATGGTTAAGCAAATGAAGATGTATGGATTAGCTCTAATGGCAAAGAACTAAGGTATGGTGAAGATTGAAAGAGATAAAATAATTGAGGCGATCAAAATGGTTTATGACCCAGAAATTCCTGTAGATGTTTGGGAACTCGGGTTGATTTACACGATTGATATAGATGAGAATAGCGGCGTAGTTAATGTGACGATGACTTTGACTTCACCTGCTTGCCCGGTTGCTGAATCATTGCCCATGGAGGTTCAAGAGAAAATTATAGCGGTAGAGGGTGTTAAGGATGTTAATTTGCAGGTAGTTTTTGAGCCTACTTGGACTAAGAATATGATGAGTGAAGAGGCTAGATTTGCTTTGGATATGTTTTAGAGAGTTTTATTTTAATGAGAGTAATTAAAAAGCAGAAAAGATGAAGATTAACTCAATTGATGAATATGGTTTACGTATTTTGATCCGTATAGCGAAGTCTAAAGTAGGAGAGGGCGTAAGTTTGAGTCAATTGAGCGAGGTTGAGGGTCTTTCCACGGCCTATGTTGCCAAGATAACTAGAGTACTTAAAGCGGGAGGATTGATTACCAGTAACAGAGGCAACAAGGGCGGCTATGAACTTTCGATGGATCCGGGTGAAATTACGGTCAAAATGGCCTTGAGAGCTTTGGGTGGGATGTTGTACGATACCAGTTTTTGCAATGGTCATTCCGGTGATCGAAAATTTTGTACTAACTCTATAGATTGTTCACTTAGATCGTTGTGGACTATGGTTCAGGATCAAGTAGATCAAATTCTAGAGAGAGTTACTATCGCTGATCTCCTCGGTGAAGAAAAAACTTCTGAAAATCGATTGCAACAAATTATTGCAACCATTTAATTCCTGCTTCGCACAATAGCTTCTTTTAGCGAGAGGCTAATTTTCTCGTACTAATATTGATTGTAGTAATATTTATCATCTTAATATATTAAAAATAACTTGGAAAGGTTTTCTATCGAGTTGCTTTTATATTGCAGTGTGTTTGCTTTTTCTGTAAAATTTAATTGTTAAGTAAGTACAATATAAATTAAATTTCGGGGTCAAAATCAGAATTAATTAATCCATTAATTAATAAGACCCAAATAAGTGTACAAATTACATTTAGTATTAGTTACTTGAATTTTTATTTTATTATTTAAAATGTAGAATTAATTTGGAAAATTATTCTAATTTTGGAAAAATAATTGCAAAAAAGTGATAGACGATTACGACAAAATCATATTAAACAGTCTCAGTAAAGATGCTCGAATGCCTCTAAAAGAAATAGGTATCAACTGCGGACTTTCTGCTACGGCTGTCCATCAACGTATTAGAAAGATGGAAGATAATGGCGTTATTAAAGGCGCTAAATTACTGGTAGACCCCAGTAAACTTGGCTTCACGACAATGGCTTTTATAGGTGTTTACCTGGAAAGAGCCGGAATGTACAAAGAAGTGAGTAGCAAATTGGAAGAGTTCGAAGAAGTAGTCGAATGCAGTTATACAACCGGTCAATATTCATTAATAACCAAGGTATATTGCACGGATAATATACACCTCATGAAATTATTGAGCAATAAAATTCAGACTATTCCCGGTGTATCGAGGACAGATACCTTAATTTGTCTCGAACACAGCTTTGAAAAACCTCTTACCGTTTAACTAGCCCAGTTATCCCTGTCCAAACTCCTGAAATGTATCGCTTCAGATAAATGGTGCAATTCTATATTTTGGCTTTCCTCCAAATCAGCTATAGTCCTGCTGACTTTTAATATTCTGTCAAATGCCCTGGCACTCAATTGCAATTTCTTCATTGCATTTTTAAGTAATGTATAGCCTTCGGGAGAGAGCTGACAAACTTCCTTGACCACCTTTCCAGGCATTTGCGCATTTGCGTAGATTCCATCGTATGACTTGTACCTTTCAGTTTGAATATTCCTGGCAAGAATTACGCGGGAGGCGATCAATTTACTATTCTCCTTGGACTCAACTGTTGAAGATAATTCTTCATAACTCACAGGTGTTACCTCAACATGAAGATCTATTCTATCCAAAAGAGGACCCGAAATTTTATTCAAATATCGCTTAACCACTCCGGGACCGCAGACACATTCCTTCTCCGGATGATTATAATATCCACAGGGACAAGGGTTCATTGAGGCTATCAACATAAAGCCCGCCGGGAAATCCACGGAAATTTTTGCCCTCGAAATGGTTACCCTCCGCTCCTCCATCGGCTGCCTCATCACCTCTAAAACAGATCGCTTGAACTCCGGCAACTCATCCAGAAAAAGCACGCCATTATGCGCCAGAGATATTTCTCCGGGATTGGGGTGTGAGCCGCCACCCACCAAAGCCACGTCGCTGATCGTGTGATGTGGTGCTCTGAAAGGCCTAGTGCTGACAATGGCTGAATTTCCGTTTAGCACTCCTGCCACAGAATGTATTTTGGTAGTTTCTAATGCCTCTTCCAGTGAAAGTGGTGGCAAAATGGTGGACATTCTTCTCGCCAACATTGTTTTACCGGCTCCCGGTGGTCCGATCAATATTACATTATGACCACCTGCTGCCGCAATTTCTAGCGCTCTTTTAATGTTTTCCTGACCTTTTACATCAGAAAAGTCTACATCGTAAGAATTGAATTCACCATTCAAACTATCCTTGTGAATAAAAGGCGCTATTGGTGAATTAGCTTGCCCATTCATTATATCGATGGCTTCCTGGAGAGAACTAATGCCGTAGACATTCAAGCCCTCGACAATAGATGCCTCCTGCGCATTCTCCAATGGCACAATCAAATTCTTAAATCCATCTTCCTTTGCTCTCAAAGCAATGGGTAGGGCGCCTTTTATAGGTCGTAAACTGCCGTCGAGGGATAGTTCACCCATCATCATAAAGGATTGCAATAAATCCCTATCGATCTGATCTGAAGCTGCCAGAATAGCGATTGCAATGGGCAAATCGTAGGCACTTCCTTCCTTTCTAATATCGGCGGGAGCAAGGTTGACTACTATTTTTGTGCGAGGCATCCTGTAAAAGCTGCTGTTGATAGCAGACTCGATTCTTTGAAAACCTTCCTTCACGGCTGAATCCGGTAGTCCTACCATAAAATATAAGTTTGTGTTCGGTGCGGCAGTGCCCCATGCGTCCACTTCTACGTGTATTACACATGCATCTACTCCAAAAACTGCGGCGGCGTATGTTTTTACCATCATAATCTACTTCTTTATTAATAGACGCACGAGTAGGGTAAATTCCATAAAAATTTAGTGACTTTTTTTCAAAATATTTTTTTGAAATGTATAATTATACCCTAATCAGAGAGTTAAAATGAGAAAAATTTTAGAATTTTTTCAATGGTTTTTAAGTTGGAATAACTAAAAAAAAAGAGGAGTAAGTTGTAAGATATAAAAAGTGGAAGATGTAAAACAAATAAAGAGGACAGAATTATATAGTGCATGCAAGAAAACTACCTAACTACGTCTCTGATAAGAAAAGTTCAAGGACAAGGCTTTCGAAGTATCTGAATCTAAGGA
>CALCSX010000313.1 GCA_937894165.1 uncultured Saprospiraceae bacterium
ACTGTTCTATTCGAGATATTAATTCTTGATCCGTAAAGGGTTTGAAATGTAAATATGCCTCTTTTTCTCTATTCACTATATATTTTTCTAAATCTCTTATTAGTAATTCATCTTGTAATTGAGATAAATAAGCTATTAGATTTAATTTACGGGTTGGTAGATCCATAGTGAAAAAATTTTATTAAATATACATAAATGTTAGTCTAATCTCCTACTTAAACGTCAGAAAATGCTAATAGTGTTCTTGATTGATCTATAATTTTTCCAAGTTCCACAAGGATTTTGTTTCATTGGGGATATCTACCTGTTTTCTGATAAAATAATTAGCTTTCTTACTGTCCAGAAATTATTTCCTGATAATCTTAATAGATATTGTCCTGATGGAAAGTGATTTAAATCCAGAAAATCAATATTTTCAGCAGATTTTGAAACGATTATTCTTCCTTGAAAATCCATCACTTCCGCATTTGAAATTTTTAGATTTTCTGACTGAATGTGCAGGAAACCGGACGAGGGGTTGGGGAAAATTTGGATAGATTCAATAGGGGGTTGTTGAAACTGAGATGTTGAATTATTCAATGCATATTGACTTAGGAAACGCCATATTTCAACACTAGCATCAAAATCCATACAAGTAACATCATTAGAGCCGGGCATAGGAGAACCGGGCCAGCTATGCTCTCCTCCAATCACTTTGATCAATTCTACGGAATGATCATTGATGCCATTGGGGTAGATATATCGTTCTGCAGTGGCGCCGTCGGTGGGATCTATGTTGGGGATGGGTATAATTTCAGGATTAAGGTCGCAATTGTTTTCTTCGGCCCAGAAAAGTACTGTTTCTTCGATGGCTTTCATGGTCGAGGTGCCATTGTAGGGATTTATTGGATCTTCGGTTCCGTGAATGTGAATGACAGGAATGGCTTGGGCAGGATTGCAAGAATTATACATGTTGACAGACATGGAGCCGGTGACTGCCCCGATAGCTGCGAAACGATCACTTTGACAAGCCAGATAATATGCCATAAAACTACCGTTGGACATGCCGGTGCAATAAATTCTGTTTGGGTTGACATTATATTGGGCGGAAATAGTATCAATCAGTGCTTCCAGAAAGCCCACATCGTCAACAGTGGATCCAAAAATATCGCCATAATTCCAATATCGAATGCCGAGAAGGGTAGAGCCATCCGGATGGACCATTATAAAATTTGCAGTGTCGGCAATGGGTCTGAAGTCGCGATGTTCTGCGAAGGCTTCCCCTCTGGAGCTCAAGCCATGTAATCCGATAAGCATGGGGATAGGTTCGCCAGGAGAGTAGGAGGCGGGGACATAAAATGAATAGGTTCGTTCTCGCCCGTCGTGGATGAAGGAGCCGGTGACGGTAGTTTGGGCATATAGAAAGCTTGTAGTCGCTAGGAAAAATGCAATGATTAGTTTTATATTTTTCATAGTATTATTTACTGAGCACTCTATGCGAGAAATTTCTAATTTCTAAAGAGATTTCATTATAACGCCAGTTATAGGATGTTCGTTGAAATGGAATTTCATCCATTTATTTCAAGATTGAAGTTAACTTCTGATATTTGTAATAAATAAATTACATAATATTGTGTCCTACTATCAATAGCATGGAAGATAACGAGATAAATTTTCTAATTAATTTTACAAAACTACTTAGTAAAAGTAATGATGAGGGCTAATGGAAAATTTATTATAAATGGGACATATATGAAAATAAATAGAATAAAAATAAATACAACAATAAAAAACTATTTATTAACTGTTAAACTATAATATATATATATTTTAAAAAAAATCGTATTAACATAATAATATGGTGATAATTTAATTATTTTAGCTATATTTGACAGTATTATCTAAATAAAATACAAAAATTATAAAACAAAAACAAACAAACAAACAAAACAATTTATTTCTCCTCCTCCCAATTTTAGTACTAATTTTTTTTATAGGTTGCGGGAAGGAATCGAATGAAATAAATTACAATTCCAAAAATTCCTTAGTGTTAAATCGTATTGATAGTATTTATAAACATGAAAGTATTGCTAAAATTTACTCTCGTATTTTAGAATCTCCGGCAGGTCAAGATATTTTTCTATCACAATTACAAAGTCAAATCACCTCAGAAACGGATTCAACTTTTGAAGGGTTACATTCTGTTCCTCTCACCTTTATTTTAGATAAGGAATCAAATGGAATAGGATTTCATAATCTGTGGAACTCAGTTTACCAATCTGTTGATTCAAGCTGTAATTTAAATTATTTAATTAATACATATATTCCGGCATATCCAAGTATGTCCTTATCTATATATGATCCATATGAAAGACAACTATCAAATTTAAATTCTCTAGACAATGATTTTCAAATTGGCATAGATCTTGATTTTGATTTTGAAAACGCATCATTATATAAAAATGGTCTTTTTGCCGAATTAAGAGATCTTGATTTAGATCCAACAAACCAAGTTGTCATACTTAAAGAGAATGAAGGCTTCTGGGCTGTTAACCCATCAAATGTCAATACTTCACAGGATTTCTTCAATACATTTGGAGTTTACATATGTGATAGTGTCTTTTCCCAATTAAACCTTTTAAACGACAATTATACTTATTCTGAGAGTACTGTTACTTTGCCAGCATCAAGTGTTATAAGTATAGGGAATAATTCCATTACAAGTCCCGTGGTCAATTTACTGTATGTAAACAAGTTAGAGTTATATCGTACATATAATATGACATGCAATCCGACAGAAAACAGAGGTCCGGGTGAAGATCCTGAAGATCCGGATCCGGAGGATCCTGACCCGGAAGATCCGGATGATGATGACGAAGAAGATTGTGATAGAGACAGGTGGCAAAATCCGAATATGGTGGAGAGAATTACCAGAATAAAAGCTGGCAATAGTGCAGCAGCAGAAATTCTTAGTGGAACAGATAGATGCCCCGGTGGATGGTTTAACAAAGTTTGTACTTTTAAAATATTTGCATTTATACCTAAATATGATGGAGACATCTCAGATCCGGACGGGTTGTTTTATGGTGATGTCTTATCCAAAAACTTTTCAGTTCAGAGACGTCTAATTAAAAACGGCGATTGGATTTGGACAGATCTGTTGACGTTTGGAAATTATGAATACCGAGAAGGTACGATGGGGCATTACTTTATTTATAAAGCTATTCAGGTGAATGAAATTGCAGGAACTGAAATAACTGTCTCAGCTAACCAAAAATTTAGTAACAGCATGACCTTTACACTTGGCGGAGAATTAGGGGGAGCAGAAGCAGAAGGCGAAGTAGAAAGATCCGTAGAAAATAGCATAGGTGTTACGGCAAAATGGACTGAAAGCGATTGGGAAATGGGGGATGAAATAGTCTATTACTGCGATTGTCAAGAATGTAACAATTGGCAAGGACCGAATTATTCATTTGGACAAATGTTTTTTTCTGTTAGAGAATGTTCTAGTTTAGCAGAGAATTGTCAACCATATTAATATTTTTATTTACTAGGTCATTATTTTTAATACTGACCTAGTAAATTTTTTTGCATTTAAAATCTAATTTATGAAATCGATATCTATAGTCATATTTCTGTTTTTTAATATCGCCTCTCTAACTTCCCAACAGATTGCGGTGGAATTTGGTAACCGAGCTTGGTATTCTGAGTTTAAAGGGACATTTCAAGGCTTAAGCTTGACTTATGATGTAGGAAAAAGATGGGAGTTCGGACCAAATTTAACGACTTCTAATCATATTCGGTTAGACGAATATTTTTCAAACTTAGCAATCGTGCCGGATGATCCAAATCCAACACAAAGTGCCTATAGAATCAGAAATGGGAGGACAATGGTAGATTCCCCGGAATTTTATCGTGGACTTGGAACTACCTCTAGACTTCAGAATAGTAGATTTTTTGAAACAAATGGATATCAATATTTAGGACTTGGTATTACTATTTTGTATAAAATAGTAAATAGAGATAATTGGCAATGGTATGCTAGAGTAATACCAAGTTATCAGAGAGAGAGGAGGGAGTATGTTTTAACTATTCTTCCTTTAGCTCAATATAAGCTAAATGAAGATGAAGAATATTCTAGAGTACATTATACGGAAAAGTTAGTAAATTTTAACAATTTATTTGGGTTGCAATTTGGAACCGGTCTTACCTATCGTGTGTATGGAAAGCTTTCTATCGGATTAGATATCTCCTATTATGGCGTTTCTTTTGCACCGGCTTTCATGGTTCGTTATAAAATAAAATAACTTTTACTTCAGGTTTATACAAGGATCAATTTTGATAATTAATAGGATTTCAAATGAATAATATTAAATTTAATGTATTCAAGACCCTTCTAAAATTCAGCTTCGTAATAGGTGGATTATTTTTATCTAATGTAGCATGCAGCCAGCTATATTTTAACCTAAATCTCGAAGGGAATTATTGGGAGCATACTGATTTATATGGTGGTCAAATAGGAGCCGGTTTAGAATATAAGTTAGGACGACTTGGAATAAGAGCAAGTTATGGAATCGGATATGGAGAAACCGATAGATTCAAAAACTTTCCTAATGTACGTTTTGATGACATCGATGTTTTTATCAATCATAAAAATGGAACTGAAGCTAAATTCAACCGTGATCAAACCTCTGATTATGCTCGGCAGCATCAAATTGATTTAGCCGTATATTTGAGACTATTTAGACTCTCTCCTAAAGTTAATTTGAATCTTCAGGCGGGCGTGTTTTTCTCAAGGATTCAGCACTATTATATTATTGACCATGTTGTTATTGAACATTTTGGGGGCGTCATTGCAGATGATTATGAACTTGACTTGTTAATTATTTCGGATCAGCAATTTTATACTGTAGGATTAAGAACTGAATTGAATATGGATATTGAATTAAAAAATGGATTCATAATGCCATATGTGGCATTGGGTCTAGGTCCTAACTTTACAAATTTCGGAACTGTTGGAGTAAGATATTCAGGGATACTTAAAGAGAATTAAGAAATTTTTGGGTAGTAATTAGTTTTTTGACCTTCCTCTTTTAATTTTCTATCAATACATTCGCCAAAGATTAATTATTCACTCCTTTTCCCGGGGTTTTACGCCGGGTTATTAACATTTTACCCCATTCGGGGTAATTTTGATATTTTACAAAAATACAGCAATAATGGAGGTATATATTTTCTAGATTAGAAACTTCACATTTGATTCCACCAAAGTTAATTTAGGATCTAAAACTTATTCACCTTAGAAATTTTCTATAGATCAACTCCGTAGGAGTGCTAAGGTGAATAACCCCGAGTAAAGCCTGGCAAGGC
>CALCSX010000314.1 GCA_937894165.1 uncultured Saprospiraceae bacterium
AACTTCTCGCGATCCATTTGTAGCAAAAGCTTAAGATATTCTGCAGCCAGTCGGAAGGTTTTTCCGGAGCCTGCGGAAGCCTTGATCACTTTTAAAGTCATAGTTTATTTTTATCTTTAAAATCCTTTCAAAATAACAAATAAAATAATCCCTGCCCTCATTTTGAAGGTGGAATAATTTATAGAAAACAATTAAAATTAAATGGAATGATGTTGAACGAAAAGGCTAAGATAGTGAAAGAAATGAATATTTTGAGGAACCTTTAGATAATTCTTCACCTGATATTTAAGTATACAGTGCCCACAAGAAAACTACCAAAGAAATGTCTCTGATAAGAAAAGTTCAAGGACAAAGCTTTCGAAGTATTTGAATCCAAGGAGTTTATAAGTCATAAATAACTGATTCAAATACGAGAGTAATGATGTAATTGGACTTTTCTTGCAGAGACTAAACAAGAAACCGGTCTCAACTTCATGAAACCGGCCCCTTCACTCAAAAACGTATAACCAAAATAACTTACATGAACTCTAATTTTTTAAAATATTGGAATACTATATCCTACAGTCGCCATCACACCTCTATTTCTAATTCTCGCATCAATGACAGGAAGTGAATATACTTCGTTGAAACCATGTTGGTAAGCGGCGCCTAAATGAAATGTACCTATACCTGCCTTCGCTGCAATCCCAGCTCCTACTCTGCCCGCAATCTCGAATCTATTGTAATACACATTATCCAAATTGATCGCCTGATCGTAAAGTTTTACAGGGATAATAACATTAGCTCGTGCTATAGCTCTACCACCTGTGGCATAACCAGCTACCGGACCTGCTTCTACGTATGCTCTGAATTTTTCATTCCCGACGGAATATTTTAGAAGAAGTGGCATATCGATTTGATGTATTTGTGTAGTAAAAATACCTGATATTGGAATGTCTAGGTTGAAAATTCTAATATCAATCCCTTCGCGAATCGCAAATCCTTTTTGTATATAATTAATTTCAGGTTGAAATGAAAAGCCATTGCCCATGCCAATTTCTGCAAAGATGCCTCCGGTAAAGCCCGGACTCAGCTGAAAATCTGTTCCGATCATATCTAATAAACTATTGGAACTTACTCTTGCAAAATTGGCCCCACTTTTAAGTCCTATTTCCATCTGCGCATTCAAATTTCCCAAACCCCACACACATGCTATCATTAGTAACACATTTCTTAAATTTTTCATAATCCTAGATTTTAAGTGGTAAATCAATATTTAATTATAACCGCAATATCAGATTTGATTTGGTTAAAAAGTATAGCTGAAAAGTTATATATATGGTAAATGTATGGGAAGGGCAGTGGGAGTAGTTAATAAGCGTTAAAATGAGAGAAGATGCGGGGAGAAATGAGCAATGGAACTATTATAGTTGTTATGACATTTTAATATCAGGTCTCATTAGAAAAATCAAATTACGCATGATCTTTAAAAAAATCAAAAGGAAAGCTGCGAAGGCAGGGAAGAAAATAATATATCCGGCACTGTTGTTGTTTTTTGCATATCAACGGGATGATACTCCTAATTGGGCGAAGAGAATAATGATGGGAGCGTTGGCTTACCTTATACTTCCTTTAGATGGAATACCTGATTTTCTTCCAATTATTGGGTTCACAGATGACATAGGTGTTATCGCTGCAAGTTTGGCGACAGTCGCCTTCTATATAAATGATCAAGTTAAATCACAAGCCAAGGCCAAGGTCAATGATTGGTTTGGTTCTTTTACTCCAGAAGAAATTAAAGAGGCGGAAGATTTTATTGATAAAAAAGTAAAATCAGTAAAAGATTCTGATGTAAAATCGAATTTAGAGATTAATCGATAATGAATTTAAAACCTACACCATGTATGTTTTGAATTTTGATATTGCTATCATCACTTAGATACTTTCTAAGTCTGGATACGAACACATCCATACTTCTTCCGAGGAAGTAATCATCACTTCCCCACACATCTTGGAGGATGTCATTTCTTTTTAAAACTAAGCCTTTCTTATCATTAAAATATTTCAAAAGATCAGCTTCCTTTTGGGTAAGTGTTTTTTGATCTTTTTCGTCAAGTGTAAGTGACAAATTCTCATAATCAAAATGGTATCGACCGATATCGAAGACTTTTTCAGTATCAAAGAATTCCGGCTGTGTGCGTTTGAGAAAAATTTCTATTTTTAACAATAATTCCTCAATACTGAAGGGCTTGGTAATATAATCATCTGCCCCTATTCGAAGCCCGTGAATTCTATCTTCTTTGAGTGACTTTGCACTAAGAAAAAGAATGGGAACATTTTTATTTATTTTCCTAATGTTTTCAGCTATTTCAAACCCATCTGCTCCCGGAAGCATAACATCCAGAATTGCAAGGTCAAATTTAAGATCCGGAATAGCGGCGATAACAGTTTTACCATTATCAAAATGATTGACTTCATAACCTGCAGCTTCCAAATTATCAATGGTAACGAAGCTTAAAGCCAAATCATCCTCTACATATAATATTTTTATTTTCTTATCCTTCATTTTTCTTGCTTTTGAAATTTAGCTCAAATTTGTTTATTCAATCTTGTTTCAACTATACGATTTTTTATAAAATCGGGTTGTTTATGATATCTTTTCCTGTAAGTACTCGGATTTATATCACTTAATTAATGGCATAAAAATATTTATTACAGTACCCAATCCTTCCTGTGATTTTATTTCTACCTTCCAACGATGTTGATCGCATACATATTTCACATAATACAGTCCTAGACCGAATCCTTTTACATCGTGAATGTCACCTGTAGGCACTCTGTAAAACTTTTTAAAAACCTTCGACACATAATCTTTCTTTATACCCACTCCTCTGTCCTCAATTGAAAATTTCAATGAATTATTCATTGTATTTTCGGTACTGATTTTTATCCAGGGCTTATCCTTTGTATATTTTATAGCATTATCCAATAAATTATAGATTATATTGGTCAAATGCAATATATCTGCACTAACATGATCTGCGTTCGCATTTAAATCAAGAATCAGACTACCCTGTTGCTCTTGAACCTTCATTTCAATACTATCAGACATTCCTTCAATCATTTCATTGATATTTACCACTGATTTTTTCAGACTCAAATCATCCTTTTCCATCTGGGCTATTTGCAGGACATTTTCGACCTGATTATTGAGCCTTTGGTTTTGATCTTTGATTATTTGTGCATATCTTTTTAGCCTGACATCTTTATTCAGGCTTTCATTTTTTATTAAAACGTCAGAAGCTATGTTAATAGTTGAGATTGGAGTTTTAAATTCATGTGTCATATTGTTGATAAAGTCCCTCTGCATGTGGCTCAACTGCCTTTGATAGAGGATAATGTACATGGAATATACAAAGTAAACTATGGCAACAAGGAGTATGACCGAGAAAATGATGGTCAGCATCATGGTGTTTAAGAGAAAATTCCCTTTGTTTGGGAAACGCACTCCAAAATAATATACATACTCATCGAATTTCGGGAAAATATCCGTTTGGTGTTCTGAAAATTGATAGTTGTTTTCACCATCTCTAAATGATATAAACGAACCGTATACCATTTCATCAGAAGTACAGTCGTAGATACCGAATTCAAAATTTTCCTTTAGTGAAACAGCTTCAAATTCTTTTCTGAGGTAGAATTCCAGATCATCAGGGTTGATTTGATTATTTATATTGACCACGTAATAATTTGATGCTACACGACTTATCAAGTTTTCGTTAGGGAGATTTGTTCTGGTTAACTTAGCAAGCTCCTTAGCAGTGTTTAGAAGTGCTATCTGAACGGTTTCGTCGAATTGTTTTTGTCTCAGATCCAGCGTCTTCACCACCCAATACGATTGTACTGTCAAAATACCAATGATAGCAATTGCACCTAAGATGACAAGTCGGATGATAGAACTGTTGTTAATAGGAATTCAATTTAAGTCGTTTAAAGAATATTTGTCATTAACAAATTAAATGTGGTTGAAGTTAAAGAGAACGCATTTTTTAAACTGTAGGTATAATTAAGACGTGCCAAATCTAAATAGATGTCATGTAAAAGTGTCACCATTTATGTAAATAATATAATTATTTAAACTATCTTTAAGAATTACATTATTATAAAAGGAATAATATGCGATTCAAACTCCTCCTAATTATTATGACCATTTTCTATAATTCTCTCTTCTGCCAAACTTGGACTAACATTTTTCCTAATCCTAGTGAGTTTAATTACAGAGGATTGTATATGGATACGACAGGATTAGGAATTTTTGTTGGAGATGAGTCTATTATTACAAAAACAAATGATTTTGGCATTACATATACCAATGTGCATTTAGAACCATGGAGTCGTTTAAATGCTATTGAAAAGATAAGTGATAGCATTTTCATAGCGGTTGGGAATCATTTTGTTTTGAGATCAAAAGATTCAGGTACCAGTTGGACAAAGCTTGATCTAAATTTTGATGGTACTCTTAAACAGGTTAAGTTTCTTGATGAAACTAGGGGTTTTATAGTAGGTACAGATGGAATTATCTTAAAGTCAAATGATGGAGGGATGGAATGGGAACCTATTCATCTTAATGATGAGGTGTCATTTACTCAAATTAATTTTATAAATGATTCTATTGGATATATATGGGGTGCTTATACGAAATTTTATAAAACTATAAATCGAGGTGAAACTTGGGAAGAAATTAATTGGGGTCTCAATGATAATGTGAATTATATTCATTTCTGGAATGAGGAAGATGGTTTATTGTTTCTAAATACAAATCCCTTAAAAGGATATGTTTATGAAATTAGTGAAGGAGGAGGAGTATTATGGCTTTTAAATGAGAATATTCCTAGCTTAACCAATGTTACTTTTGTAAATGATTCTGTAGGATTTGCTTCAAATTTATTAGGAGATTTTTATAAAACTATCAATAGTGGTCAGCAATGGGTCAGAGTTTTTGATGAAAAACTTTCTTCTGACAACAGTTTTTACATTGTGAATGAAGATTTAATAATTGCTGCAACAGAATTCAAGGGGTTGTTTCTTACAAATGACCAAGGTGAGAATTGGGCGTCTATAAGTAAATTAATTAATGAGGATTTAACTAAGGTCATTTTCAGTGATAATCAGGAGGTATACGTTACAGGCGAGAATGGGCTTATATTGAAATCTATTGATACGGGATTAAATTTTATTAAATTAAATCCGGGCTCTCATGTTAAGTGGAATGATATCATTGCTTCGGATGATAATACAGTAATAGTCGTTGGAGATTCATCCACAATAATAAAATCTGTTGACGGCGGGATTACATGGCAACAATCAGAATTTGATTTTGGTAATTTTATATCAATGGATCAGATCCATGATAAAATATGGTTAATAAGTGATGTTGGACATCTTTTAAAATCTAATGACAGAGGATCTAGTTGGACAGAAAGCTTAATTAGTGCACCGAGTTTACCTAGTTTTATATATTTTATTTCTGAAAGTACCGGCTTTATTAGGCATGAAAACGGTAAAGTTAGTATGACGATTGATGGAGGGGAGAGTTGGGAGGCAATTAATGATATTGAATGGTCCTATTCAAATTGCCTACAATTTATAGATGACCAAGTGGGGTATGTCGCAGGAGACAAAATGTATAAAACGTTGGATGGCGGGATGACATGGAATATTATTGCATCCAATTTACCCGCCCACGGCTTTTTTAGTATATTTTTTAGAGATGAAAACGTTGGCTATTTGTCGGGTGTAAATGGTGTTATAGCAAAAACTATTGATGGCGGCCAATCTTGGACATTCGGGACTACCTATACAACGACATTTTTATCCTCCGTGGCTTTTCAAAATGAGGGGGTAGGTTTATCTGTTGGAATTAATGGCACAATTTTAAGGATTGAAGAGGGAGATATTATAAATAATACTATGTATTTGTCACAGGAAATTTCAAGTTTAAAAATTCATCCTAATCCTGCTAATGATGCAATTTTTATAAATTCGGATCGAATATCTGATCAATCTCTTTTCCAAATTTTTGATTTGAATGGCAAGAGGTTGTTATATGTTGATGATTTAAATAATGGACAACCCATCAATATAAAACCTCTCCCCGTGGGTGTTTATATTCTGACTCATAAATTAGGTAGTGTTTCTGAGAGTAGCATTTTTTTAAAGCAGTAATTTGATACTACATTTTTAAAATTTAATGTTTGTTAAATTTATGTAAACACCTACGTGAATTTTTTCTACTGATTTAAATCTCCAAATATTATAAGGATTGCGACTAATTTTCCCTAACAAATGAAATAAAAAATGGTGATGCATTATAATGTGTAAAATACTTATAATTATTTACGGAATGTAAGGCATAATTATGTATCTTTAAACAGATACCTTCACATTTTAAATTTTTCGTATATGAAGTATTTTACACTTTTCTTCCTAAACTTTGTTTGTTTCTCCTCAACTATTTCTCAGATATGGACTCCGGTAAGTCCATATCCTAGTGGATTTGCCTATTATGATATTCATATGGATGCGTCCGGGGATGGTATTGCTGTCGGTGATAAGGGCATAATTTCCCGGACAGGGGATTTTGGAGAAACTTTCACTAATATTTATACAGGTACTACTTCTCAATTTAATTCAATTCACAAATCACAGAGCGGCACCTATATTATTGTAGGAAATGAAGGTACTATTTTACGGTCTGTGAATGATGGACTGGATTGGGATGAAATCACTTTTGCTGAAACACCTAACCTAAATGCAGTATATTTTCTTAGCGACGACATTGGGATTATATTAGGAGAAAATGGCACCTTGCTCAGAACAGCAGATGATGGTAAGACCTGGCAAAGAATTAACCTCGACAATCAAGGGAATCTAAATAAATTGACTTTTATCAATTCTACCACAGGATTTATTTGGAGTGATGTAGAAAGTAGAATTTATAAAACGACGGATGCAGGCTTAAATTGGATAGAATTATACGTGGGAATGACAGTCAATGATGCTCATTTTATCAGCGAGAATACGGGAACTGTATATGGATCTACATCAAGTATTTTAAAGGGAAAATCACTAATTACAAATGATGGAGGAATAACATGGCAGGATTCCGGACAAGATATTTCAAGTTTTGAAGAAGTGAAATTTGTTGATAATCAAACTGGTTTTGCAAGAAATAGATTGGGAAGGATTTATCTTACCTCAGATGGGGGTGTTACTTGGGAGAAGAAGGAAGGTATGTATGGTCCATATTCAAAAATTAAAGCTATTAATTCTAATCTGGTCTATATTGTTGGGTTCTACATCCATCGCTCTTATGATTTAGGGGAGACGTTTGAGAATTTGTGTAGGAGTAATGTAGGTTCAAGTATAGAAGAAATAGCCTTTGGTCCAAATAATGATGTTTATGCGGTAGGAACGTGGGGGATTTACAAATCCGAAAATAATGGTTTGAATTTCAAAAATATACAAATTGATTCATTACAATACATGGAATATCGTAATGATATGCAAGATGTGATTTGTTATGAACCTAATAATGTAATGGCTATCGGATCGAATTCCACATTTATTCAATCCTCAGATGGTGGTGAGACTTGGGAAAAGAAAATTCTTCCTGAAATAGGATATTATGTATCTATGAGTAAGATAGACAACACTATTTGGGTAGTTTCTGACAAGGGCGCATTAATGAGATCTACTGATTTAGGTGAAACATGGGACATAATACATACATTTGAAACTGATTTTTATACTTTTCCCCAGCATATAATATTTATAACTAGTACCGTGGGATTTATTGGTATGAGAGATGGGAAGGTAATGCGAACAGAGAACGGAGGGGTCGATTGGGAAATGATTGAAATTGAAGGTCTAATAGTATCTAAATGTATATCCTTTATAGATGAAAAAGTAGGGTATATGAGTGGCTATGGTCTGTATAAAACAGTAGATGGTGGTGTAAATTGGGAATTGATTAATACAGATTTGCACTATGGTTATAGTTTGTTTTTTAGAAATGAAAACATTGGCTATTATGCCGGAGAGGATGGTGGAATATTTAAAACAGAAGATGGAGGTATAAGCTGGACACAAGAAATTTCCTTTACAAATCAATATTTGTTTACGATTAAATTTAATACTTCGGGAATAGGATTGTCAGCCGGAGTTCAGGGGACTATGGTCAGAATCGAGGAAGAGCCTTTGTCTGCAAATGTATTCAATCATTACGTGCCAACTACTGAAATGATCGTATTTCCTAATCCAACAACTCAAGAAATCAATTTGATCTCTGAAAACATCAATGACAAGTCAATTTTACACTTATACAATATCAATGGTCATTTGATAACAGTAAAGAGAGGCAATCAATCCGATAGTCCTATTGATGTGAGGAGTCTACCTGTTGGTACCTATTATCTGCTCCATACCAATGGTGAAGTTAGAGAGAAAGGAGTTTTCGTAAAACAATAAATAAATTTTTTGATAATAAAATATGACACCATGAAATACTTGTACCTATTATGTTTTATTTCTGTATTCTGCAATAGTTTGTTCGCACAGGAATGGACTCCTGTGAGTCCTTATCCGAGTGAGTTTTTTTACTCCAAAATACATATGGATGATACAGGACAAGGTATTTTAGTTGGGTCAAATGGCATTATTACTATAAGCGATGATTTTGGCGAAACCTTTCGCAATGTTCAATCCGGAACAAGTCAAGTATTGAAATATGCGGAAAAAATTGAAGAGAATGTCTATATAGCCGTCGGGGAGGCAGGAACAATAATTAGATCAACAGATGGTGGAGAAAGTTGGGAGGGAATTAGTGTGCCTTATACAGTAACATTGAATGAGGTGTATTTCGTAAATGCATTAGAGGGTTTCGTTATAGGGAACGAAGGAATGGTTTTACATTCAGTAAATGGTGGAATTACTTGGGATATAATCGATCTGGGAACCACAGTTAACTTGACCGGAATTAAGTTTATTGATGAAGTAACCGGATATATTTGGAGCGATGAACACTATGCTTTTTTTAACACAACGGATGGTGGGGAGACTTGGGAGGAAAGAATAACAGAATATACTCAGAGTATAGTAGGCTTAAACTTTTCTGACGCTCAGAATGGAAGGGTATTTTTATTCCAGGGGTCTTACAAAGGTCTGGTTTTAGAAACATCAGATGGAGGAATCACTTGGGATCAGGTTACCGATGATAGCCCGGGCTTCACTTCAATGGAGTTTTTAGATGAAAGCATTGGTTTTGGATATAATGTTTCACATGGATTGTTCAAAACTAGAAATGGTGGAAATACATGGGAAGAAATAGGCTACAGAGTGCATGATTTGAGCATAGTGGGGGACAATATGGTGTTTACTTTAGGGGAATCCGGAATTTTAAGATCTGAGAATTTAGGAATTACATGGATTAGTCTGAGTTCAAAAGTCACTGAAACCGGTTTAAATAAAGTAAGGTTCGGTGAGGATTCGGATGTTTTTGTAGTAGGTAAAGGGCTGAGCATTTACAAGTCAGAAGATAACGGTCTAAGTTTCGAGGAATTAACTATTAATTTCCACACCTCTCTCCCTTTAGTTGATATTATCGGCTTGAAAAACGACAGGGTAATTGCTATTGGCGGCGGAAGCAGAGTCTTCACATCAATTAATGGCGGTAAAAATTGGGAAACTACAGTTTACGATATGGCTCATTTTGTTACTATGAATCGGATCCAAAATACCATAAGAATTTTAAGTTTAGATGGTGAAATATTGCAATCAGACGATTTAGGTTTAACGTGGGAAACGAAAAATTCCGGGCTTTCAAATTGCCAAAATATTTACTTTTTAAATCCTTCAATTGGGTTTATTCAATCCGGTTCCGGCTTTAAAAGAACTAATGATGGTGGTGAAACATGGGAAGGTATCCCAATAATAAGTACGCCGGGAAATAATTGTATCCAATTTGTCAATGAAAATGTAGGGTATATTTTGGGTTTTAAATTATTTAAGACCGTAGATGGAGGATTAAATTGGAATTCAGTACCATCTAATCTTCCAATTTATGCCAGCCCCAAAAGCATTCACTTCAGGAATGAGCTTGTGGGATATTGTGTCGGTTCTCAGGGCAGAATTTTTAAGACATTGGATGGTGGAGAGAATTGGGAACAACAAAATTCTTATACCAAAGATGATTTGAACTCTATAGTATTTAATGACGAAGGTATAGGCATGATAGTAGGAAGTAAAAACGGGGTAATTCTCAGAATTGAGGAAGGCGAACTTTCAACTAATTTGAACGAAGAATTCTACAACATCAGCCAAATCAAGATTTTTCCTAACCCTAGTAGCCATGAGATAAACATTAGTTCAGAAAATGTGAGTGATAACTCAGTTTTCCGGATTTTTAATCTGAATGGTATTCAAGTTTCAGAAATGAAGGGGAAATTATCGGGGGCTAGTATAAATATTAGAAATCTGGCAGCGGGGACTTACTTTATTTTGCATTCCAATGAAGAGGTAATGGAAAAGGGAGTTTTTATAAAACAATAAACTAATATCATCCAATATTCCTCTTAGAGGCATGTTGGCAGATCTAGTAGGATACTAAATATTACAATTTAAAGAAGATCAATTTGGAACATCAAAATATATAAATATGAAAACGTTAACATTTATTTTAGGCCTAATATTTGCCTTTACAGCTAATTCACAGGAGTGGGAGAATATTAATCCTGCCCCCGGTTCACTTTCTTATAATTCATTACATATTGACGAAAATGGATTGGGAATATTTGTTGGATTTAATGGTTTAATTAGCAAAACTGAGGATTTTGGCGATACATTTCAAATGCTTTTTTCTGAAGTCTCTCATACTTTAAATTCTATAGACAGCCCTTTAGAAGGTGTTTATACCGCAGTAGGAGATAATGGAACTATTATAAGATCGATTAATGAAGGAGAAGATTGGAATATAATTAATACTGCATTTATTGATAAGTTAAATGAGGTAAAGTACTTTGATGAGTCTGTTGGAGTAGTAGTAGGTGCAAACGGAACTGTTTTAAGAACGAGTGATGCCGGAATAACATGGAAAAAAATCGAATTAGGGCTGGTCAATAATATTACGAACTTATTAATTGTAAATGAATCTGTTGGCTTAATATGGAGTAAACTTTCTCAGAGCTTTTTTAGGACAACAAATGGAGGGATAAATTGGACTCAGATTGATGTGAATTTAGGATGGAATTTAAATAGTCTTTACTTTTCTGATGCAAATAACGGAAGGATCTTTTTGCAGGAAAGTGTTATAAAAGGACAAATATACACAACTAATGATGGAGGTCAAAATTGGAGTAAATTGCCTCAAGAACCAAATAGGAATTTTGTCAGTACCTACTTTCTAAATGAGAATATAGGTCTCGGTACAACTGCAACAAATTATGTTTTCAGGACACAGGATGGAGGCCTAACTTGGGAATCAGAGGAGGCTTTAACGTTTCATGGCACAAAAATTAGGGGAAATAACAGTGTAATTTTTAATCTTAGGAATGGAGAAATTGTGAGATCTGAGGATTCCGGTATCACGGGGGAGTTTATTTCCACAAAAATAACAACAGAAGATTTAAGAAAAGTGATTTTTGATAAAAACAATAATATATATTTAGCCGGAGGATCTAGTTCGGAAGGGACTGTCTTAGTAAGTAAGGATGGGGGAATCAATTATTCAACTACTGATTTTGATTGGCCAAGAGTATTACATGATATAATTGAGTTGAAAGCACATACAATCATTACAATAGGAGAGGGCGCTAATATTATGAAATCAGATGATGGGGGTGAATCTTGGGAACCGCAATATTTGGGCCTCGGTTATCTGGCATCTATTGCCAATGTAGAAAGTTATGTATGGATTTTAACTTTTGATGGAATAGTTGTGAAATCTTACGATTCAGGGGAAAATTGGTCAGTAATCTATGAGAATCCCGAGGTTGAAACGAGAGTGCCTGACTATATTTATTTTTTGAATGAATTGGAAGGTTTTATTGCATATCGTGATTCAAGAGATTTGTCTTATACCTCAGATGGAGGTATTAGCTGGGAAAAATATCAATTGCCCTATTTTACCCCTAAGGAGTGTCTTCAATTTTTTGATGATAACACAGCCTATAGCGCAAGTGACAATTTTTATAAATCTGTTGATAAAGGAGCAACATGGGAAATTGTGAACTCAGATCTTCCTTTTTCAGCTACATCTATGCATTTTAGAAATAAAGATGTAGGATATATTTCGGATTTTAATCGAAAGATATGGAAGACGCAAGATGGAGGTCTTAGTTGGTTGAAACAAGATGCAAATTTTGCAGATTGGGTACTGGATATGACATTTAATGATGACGGTATTGGAATAGCTGTAGGAAGAAATGGTTTAATTTTACGCATCGAGGAAGGCAGCTTATCCAGCAGTCAAGTTCAACAAGTGATGGAATTACCTGATATGGGAATATTTCCCAATCCTGCCTCTCAGGAAATAAATATTGTCTCAGAAAATTTAAGTGATAAGTCAGTACTCCAAATTTTCAATATCAATGGCAATCTTATTTCGGAGATAAAAGGTAATCAATCAAATCATCCGATTGATGTGAGGGATCTTCCTGCGGGGACGTATTTTATTTTGCATTCGAATGCAGAGCTGAGGGAGAAGGGCGTATTTGTAAAGCAGTAGAATTCTTTTAAATAAATCAACCAAATATCATGAGAACATCAATCATAGCTTTATTATTCATCTTCATTACTTCTTCTTTGTGGGCACAAAATTGGAAAAATATAAATCCCTTTCCATATCCGGTATCTGCTAAAGGTGTATATATCCATGAGGATGGGACAGGAATTATAGCCGGTGGAGGAGGATATTTGTTTAAAACTGATGATTATGGTCTGAATGTAGATTATTTTAGAACCGGGGTTCACATCGATAAATTGTGGGGATTTAGTAAGGATAACATCATTGGTGTCAATTCTGCCGGGCAAGTTTTAAAAACAACAGATGGAGGGGAAAATTGGACTTCCCGGTTTTTAGAATTTTTTGCGTATGACTCACCTGTTGAAATGGAATTTATTGACGAAAACAAGGGGTTCATTTTAGCCCAAATCAATATCAATTCTTCAAATCTTTATACCACATCTGATGGTGGTGAAACATGGGAGAAAACACATGTCTTTGTTGATGAAAATAGACCCTTACGTCTTATTAGAATGTTTCATAATAATGATCTGTACATAACTTCTAATAAACATGGCAAAATATATAAATCAAAAAATGGAGGACAGTCATGGACTGAATTAGATTTTGACATAGATCTCTTGATAACAGGTATTCATTTTGATGATAATCTAAATGGGCACCTCTACACCTATAGAACTACGCTTAAAGCTTCAAAATATGTGACTAACAATGGTGGACAATCTTGGGAGTTAGAAGACGATGAATTTCTATCCTTTGTACAGACAAAATTTTTTAGTGCCGAAAAAGGATTTGCTAGTACTCTTACGCGGAGTTTATATTTCACTGAAGATGGTGGAGAAAGTTGGCAGCGACTCGAAAACGCATCCGGATTGGCTAATGAAATCCATTTTTTAAATGAAGAAATTATAATTGTTGTGAATGCCGGTCTAAAAACTTCGTTTGATTTTGGAGAGACATGGAATACTTTTAAACCAACCATTATCACAACCGAAGAACTTCAATCAATTTCATACTTGAATGAAGATGAAGTTTATGTTGGGGGTTGGAATGGCACACTGCTAAAGTCTAATGATGGCGGAGAAAATTTTAAAGTAATTGAAACAGGATATAGTTCTATATTTTACGATATTTTAGCGTTTGACAATAGTAAAATTATTATTACAGGGGATAGTGAATTAATTAGATCTGATGACAATGGTCAAACCTGGTACTCGCAGGATATAGGACTTGCTTTTACTGCATCAATAGCTAAATTCGGTAACATTATTTGGATTGTTGGGGATAATAAAATACTTAAATCACTTGATAATGGACAATCCTGGGATTTAATTGAGATTCAGGAGGATTTGGGTACACCACTAAGAATGGAATTTGCTAATGACCAAAATGGCTTTATGTTCTCTAGAAATCCAAGCGGTGCTGCGACACTTAGATTCAGAACTTTTGATGGTGGATTAACTTGGGAGCGATGGAATGTAGATGACAGCCAAATTTATGAAGTTTATTTTATTAACTCAACGCAAGGGTTTGCATTAGGTGAATCCTTTTTTAAGACTGTCGACTCAGGTGTCACTTGGACTAAGGTTACAGATGTTCCAAATTCTTACCACGGAGAAACCTTGTATTTTCTAAATGAGAATATTGGTTTTATTGCCGGTCACGATGGGGAAATTTATAAAACCACTAATGGGGGACTTGATTGGCATAAAGAAGAAACATATACTCTATTTCGAGATTATTTTAATAAAATTTTCTTTTCACCTGCAGGCAATGGACTTGCTGTAGGAAGGTATGGTACAATTCTTTATAATTCTAATGGGAATTTAATCAGTTCAAATGCAGAGAATTTGTATGAAATAGCAACTCTTCAAATTTTCCCCAATCCAACATCCCAAGAGATCAATTTAGTTTCCGAAAATATAAATGACAAATCAGTACTCCAAATTTTCAATATCAACGGTAATTTTATCTCGGAAATCAAGGGTAATCAATCAAATCATCCGATCGATGTGAGGAGCTTACCTGCAGGGACATATTTAATCTTGCATTCTAATGGTGAGCTGAGGGAGAAGGGGGTATTTGTGAAGCAGTAATTGAAAATAAAGAAAGATTTAAATTCTATTTACATCAATTAATATTAATCTCATGAGAAGCTTAACAATAATATTTAGTTTATTTATTTTGAATGCTGGACATACGCAGGAGTGGACTAACGTAAATCCCAACCCAAGCCCTTTAGAATATTTTTCAATTCATATTGATGAATCAGGCAAGGGAGTTTTTGTAGGTTTTAAAGGTATTGTCAGTTTAACCAATGATTTTGGGAACAATTTTAGAAATATTTACACAGGTACTATTCAGACGTTAAATGCTGTAGATAGTCCTGACGGTAAAACTTACATCACCGTAGGAAATGGAGGAACAATATTAAAGTCTGATGATGAAGGTGAGAATTGGGAATCTATTAATATAGATGAAAATGAGAATTTGTTGGACGTCAAATTTTTCAATGAGACAATAGTTGTAGTTGTCGGACGGGATGGGACAGTACTTAGGTCAGAAGATAGCGGATTGACTTGGAATGAAATTGAGATAAATACGAATTTTGCAATAAGCAAATTATTCTTAATTAATGAAGAGGAGGGATTTCTCTGGTCAAGAAATTCAAATTTTCTATATAAAACAACTGATAGTGGATTGACTTGGTCAAAAATTGAAACGGATTTGGATTTTATAATAGGGAGTATTTATTTTTCTGACAGTAATTCCGGATTAATTTTCGTTGGTGAGAATTTAGCCAAAGGTTATATTTACAAAACTAATGATGGTGGAAATTCATGGACTGAAGTGCAACAAGAAAGTGACAGGTTTTTCGCTAACACCTACTTTATTGATGAGAATAATGGCTTTGCATCAAATTATTTAGGGTATGTTTTTAGAACAGAAGATGGGGGAATTACTTGGGATCCTATACCGGATAATGAACTAAGAATAGAAAAGATCTTTGGAGACGGGAATAATGTAATTTTTGGACTTAGGCATTCAATTATCTCGAGAACTACAGACTTCGGTAGTTCTAGTGAGCGTCTTAACTCAAATGTCGCACCCTTCTATCTTACGAAAGTAATTTTCAATAATGATGATATATACATTGCAGGATCTTCCATGGAAGGAATAGTGTTGAAAAGCAAAGATGGTGGTGTAACATTTTCATCATTAGACGTAGAATGGCCCTTTGGTATAAATGACTTTATTTATTTAGGGGATGATAAATTCATAGCAGTAGGTGAATCAAAGAATATTATGAAATCAGATGATGGAGGGGAGACTTGGTATGAACAATTTTTAACAAATAGTTCATCTGTTTCCATTACATCTTTTAATAATTCAGTATGGATACTAACTTATGACGGAAAAATATTGAAGTCAGATGATTTAGGGGACACATGGAATTTAATATTTGAGGAGTCCAACGAAAATAAAGAGTTTTACGAGATAACTTTTGTAAACGAATTAAAAGGTTTTGTTACATCTACTTACCCAACAGAATTGTCATTTACATTAGACGGAGGAATCAGTTGGCAAAGACATCCAAATACAATTTTTTCATGTAGAACATGCCTCCAATATGTTGATGATAATATTGGATATTACATAGGTGATCAGGTTTACAAAACTGTTGATGGTGGTTCTACTTTTGAAATAGTAAATTCAAATATTCCAGGTTGGGCACATACCATATTTTTTAGAAGTGAATTAGTAGGATATATTACCGATGAAAGTAAAAATTTTTGGAAAACTGAGGATGGTGGCAAAACATGGGAAAAGCAAGTTTCTTTTTTTATAAAAGATATAAATTCAATTGATTTTAATGATGAGGGCATTGGAATTGCAGTAGGAGTGGACGGATTAATTTTACGCATTGAAGAAGGCAGCTTATCCAGCAATCAAGTCCAACAAGTGATGAAATTACCTGATATGGGAATTTTCCCTAATCCAACCTCTCAGGAAATAAATCTTCTATCGGAAAATTTTAGCGACAAGTCAGTCCTCCAATTTTTCAATATCAACGGCAACCTTATCTCTGAAATCAAAGGAAATCACTCAAGCAGTCCTATCGATGTGAGGAGTTTGCCTGCGGGGACATATTTTATCTTGCATTCGAATGGAGAATTGAGGGAGAAGGGAATTTTTGTGAAGCAGTAGATTTTAAAAAAATATAAATTTATAATTATGAAATCATTTATAACATCAATACTAATAGTCTTTATTACTTCTTCTTTATGTGCACAAAACTGGAAGAATATCAATCCCTCTCCATATCCGGTAATTCCTAAAAGTGTATATATCCATGAAGATGGGACAGGAATTATAGCCGGTGTAGGAGGATATTTGTTTAAAACTGATAATTATGGTCTAAATATAGATTATTTTAAAACCGGGGTGTCCATCGATAAAATATGGGGACTGAATAAAGAAACTTTATTTGGTGTCAATTCTGCCGGGCAAGTTTTAAAAACAATAGATGGAGGAAAAAATTGGTCTTCCCAATTTTTAGAATTTTTTGAGTATGATTCACCCATTGAATTGGAATTTATTGACGAAAACAAGGGGATCATTTTAGCTAAATTAGATAATAATTCATCAAAACTATTTATTACTTCTGATAGTGGAGATTCGTGGCAAGAAACGCATGTTTTTTTAGATGAAAATAAGCCCTTACGCCTCTTAAAAATGTTTCATAATAATGACCTGTACATTACTTCTAATAAACCGGGTAAAATTTACAAATCAAAAAATGGAGGACAGTCTTGGACTGAATTAGATTTTGATATAGATAACTTGATAACAGGTATTCATTTTAATGATAATCTGAATGGACACCTCTACACTTATAGTACACCTCTAAAAGCTTCAAAATATATGACTAACAATGGTGGACAATCCTGGGTGTTAGAAGACGAAGAATTTCTATCATTTATTCAAACAAAATTCTTTGGTGTCGAAAAGGGATTTGCAAACACCATTATAAATAGAATGTATTTCACGGAAGATGGCGGGGAGAGTTGGCAACGATTGTATAATACACCCGGGCTGGTTAATGATATCAATTTTATAAATGAAGAAATTATAATCATGGTGAATAATGGTTTAAAAACTTCGTTTGATTTTGGAGAGACATGGAATACCTTTAACTCAACCGTTATCACAAGGGAAGACCTTCAATCAATTTCATACATGAATGAAAATGTGGTCTACGTTGGGGGTTGGAATGGCACGCTGTTAAAGTCTAATGATGGCGGTAAAAATTTTGAAGTAATTGAAACAGGATATAGTTCTGTATTTTACGACATTTTAACTTTTGATAATAGTAAAATTATTATTGCAGGAGGAAATGAATTAATTAGATCGGATGATAATGGTCAAACCTGGTACTCGCAGGATGTAGAACTACCCTATACTTCATCAATAACTAAAATTGGCAACACTATTTGGATTCTTGGAGGTAATAAAATTCTTAAATCATTTGATAATGGACAATCCTGGGATTTAATTGAGATTCAGGAGGATGTTGGTATCCCACTCTCAATGAAATTTGCTAATGAACAGAATGGCTTTATGTTCTCAAGAAATCCAAACGGTTTTGGGACTCTTCGATTCAGAACTTTTGATGGAGGATTATCTTGGGAGCCTTGGATTGAAGAGGATAGTTATATTTATGAAGTTTGTTTTATTAATTCAACTGAAGGTTTTGCCTTAGGTCAATCCTTTTTTAAGACTGTCGACTCAGGGGTCACTTGGACTAAAGTTGCAGATTTTCCAAATTCTTATCACGGAGAGACCTTGTTTTTTCTAAATGAGAATATTGGTTTTATAGCAGGTAAAGAGGGTAAAATTTATAAAACAACGAATGGTGGACTTGATTGGTATAAAGAAGAAACATACACTCTATTTCGAGATTATTTTAATAAAATTGTCTTTTCTCCTACCGGCAATGGACTTGCTGTCGGCTTGTATGGTACAATCTTATATAATGAGAATGGAAATTTAATCAGTTCTAATTTTGACCTCAACCCTAAATTAGCTACTGTTCAAATTTTCCCCAATCCAACATCCCAAGAGATCAATTTGGTCTCCGAAAATATAAACGACAAATCAATTCTTCAAATTTTCAATACAAACGGTAATCTTATCTCGGAAATCAAAGGAAATCAATCGAATTATCCTATCGATGTGAGGAGTTTGCCTGCGGGGACGTATTTTATCTTGCATTCGAATGGTGAGCTGAGGGAGAAAGGGATTTTTGTCAAGCAGTAAGTATTGAAATTATTATATAAAATGATTTAAAAGGAGTTGACATTTTGTCAACTCTTTTCTTTTCAATTTTTATTTTTGAAACATTGTTTAAAACAATAAACATTCATAGACAATTTATTATTTTAGCAATCAATTGACTTTCGTCTTTAATGAATATTTTTTTATAGTATGATTAGATTATGGCATTAACTATAAGCAACCTACAGCATCGTTATAACGATACAAAGCAAATAATTTTCCCGGATATCCAAATAGATGAGGGGCAGGAACTTTTGGTACTAGGACCATCAGGGAGTGGGAAGACCACCTTGCTTCATTTACTGGCAGGAATTTTACCCGTCCAAACGGGTGATATCACCTTTAATGGGAAAAATCTGAGAGGGATGAAAAGCAGTGAATTGACTAAATTTAGGAAAGAGAATCTGGGTATTATTTTTCAAACCCCAAAATTCATTCGATCACTGACAATAGCTGAAAATATAAATGCTGTTAAGTATTTTTCAGGTCGCGACAATACCAAAGCCGAAACTCTTTTGGCTGAGTTGAATATCTTAGATTTGAAAAACACCCTTCCTGAAAAATGCAGTACAGGCGAGCAGCAAAGAGCATCTATTGCCTGCGCTCTGATAAATAGTCCGGGGATAATTTTGGCTGACGAACCCACCTCAGCATTAGATGATGAAAACTGTCAGGCAGCCATCGATCTATTAAGAAAGGTAGCTCATTCACGAAATTCCATATTGGTAGTAGTTACCCATGATACAAGATTGAAGGATTCATTTGCGAACAAAATAATATTTCAATAAATGAATATAATAAAACTAGCTTGGAAGAATATTTGGTACAAGCCCCTTGCCGCCTTGCTTAATGTAGGACTTTTTGCACTTTCTGTTGGAATGATTACATTTTTGATCAATGTGAGCAGGCAGGTGCAGGAGCAGTTTGATAACAATCTTGCCGGGGTTCAATTAATTATCGGGGCTAAGGGCAGCCCGTTACAATTAGTGCTTTGTAATTTATTTCATATAGATACACCTACCGGAAATATAAGCCTAGAAGAAGCCAAGCCTTTTCTGAATCCCAAACACCCCTGGATACAATCTGCCATCCCGCTGGGTCTCGGAGATTCTTACAATGGATT
>CALCSX010000315.1 GCA_937894165.1 uncultured Saprospiraceae bacterium
GCTGAGGCGTGTATCTTAGGCAAAATTTCTAAGGCATCCAAATACTGAGGCGCAGCTTCCGCAATAGCTGTATGTAGTAATAAATTACAGTAAAATTCAGTGAGCCAATATTTTTGCGCAGTAAAATCAGATTGAAACTGATAGAGATGCCCTAGCTCATGAATACTCAGCAGATCGAAAAAGGCTTTGGAAGAAACATTTCCATCTTCCAAAGTGTATGTTTTTGTGTATTTTTCTCTTATCATGGAAGGAACAGCAGAGGGTGGTGGAGCTACCGATTTCCAAAAATCATTGTCCTCAGCAGCTACAACGATACTATTCTCATCTCTAAAATGCGGCATTCCATATACCAATCCCGGTAAGGTATATTTTGGCCAATCGGTCGGAGAGTATACTTTAAGAAGAATGGCCGCTTTAAATCCGGTAACTTCCTCTGCAATATAATCATTTGCAGTGTTGATCATATGGGCTAGTGCCAGTGCTCTACCATCATAGCCATCGCTGACAAAAACCGTAATTTTAGATTCATGCACTTCGATTTTCTTTAAATCGTCTTGTGCTTGTAAACAAGTAAATGGAATTATTAAGGAGAAAAACAATGACTTAATAATTGATAAGCTCATAATTTCTAATTTTATGTGATTCCCTTCCCACTTTTACCAATAATACTATATAGAAAGATACATATTATTTTTGAGATGTACCTCAATGTTTCGAAGTTTCAAGAAAATTATCTTTGTCAAAGTATCCCGATCCGCAAATTCTTATGTTTAGATGAAAATAACTTTGAAAGATTTAATAAAATTATTTAGATCTGAGGGGGCACATTTACAAACTAGCGCCAGCAATGGTTTTAGGAATCAAAACCAAGAAAATTAGTCTATAGAAGTCGCTAGGAAGAAAATTCCAAAGACAAGGCTTTCGAAGTATTTGAATTCAAGGATTTTATAATTAATAAATGACTGATTCAAATACGAGAGTAACGCAGTATTTGGGTTTTTCTTGCAGCGACCAGTTTTATAATATATGTCCTGCATCAGCGCTGTGAAACTACGGCGGCAAAGCAAGCCGGTCTGAAAGACCGAGCGAACAGCGAGTAGTGGAACATAGCGACCCCGACAAGACCTTTGAAAATACGTGTTCGATGTAGACTTTTCAGGTCATGTCGGGGTGATGCCCTTATCAAATTACAGTTTATTGTCCTTGATTTCGTCGACGATTTCGGGATTGAGCAATGTCGAAGTATCCCCGAAATTCGAGAAATCTCCTTCCGCTATTTTCCGAAGTATCCGGCGCATGATCTTACCCGATCTAGTCTTAGGAAGTCCGGGAACGAATTGAATCTTATCAAGTTTTGCAATCGGACCTATCTGGTCGGAGATCATCTGGTTGATTTCCTTTCTCAGATTATCATGCATTCTCCCTTCGCCCGATTCCTTCAAAATAACAAAGCCGTACAATGCACTTCCTTTAATATCGTGCGGAAAGCCCACTATGGCACTTTCTGCCACCGCCGGATGTTCGTTGATAGCATCTTCGATGGGTGCAGTCCCTAAATTGTGCCCCGAAACGATAACCACATCATCCATCCTTCCCGTAATTCGATAATATCCCACCTCATCCCTCAAGGCTCCATCACCGGTGAAATATTTCCCGGGAAATGCTGAAAAATAGGTTTGAATGAATCTCTCGTGATCTCCCCAAATCGTTCGCGCCATGCCCGGCCAAGGGTATTTGATACACAGACTTCCCACGACCTGGTTGTCCTCTATTTCATTGCGCAGCTCATCCATCAGGACTGCTTGTACTCCCGGCAATGGAAGGGTAGCGTAGGTTGGTTTGGTAGGGGTGACAAAGGGAAGTGGCGAAATCATAACGCCGCCTGTCTCTGTTTGCCACCAAGTATCCACCAATGGACAGCGTTTCTTGCCTACATGATCATTGTACCAATGCCATGCTTCTTCGTTGATGGGTTCACCCACCGTTCCAATAACCTTGAGTGTGGATAAATCGTGTCGCTCTACGAAGTCCAAATTCTCCTTGGCCAAAGCTCGAATAGCCGTAGGAGCGGTATAGAACTGAGTTATTTTATGCTTCTCAATTATCTGCCAAAAGCGGCTGTGATCGGGGTAGGACGGCACTCCTTCAAACATGACTGTTGTTGCGCCATTGAGCAATGGTCCATACAAGATATATGAGTGTCCGGTGATCCATCCAATATCTGCTGTGCACCAGTAAATGTCATTATCTTCATACCGAAATACATTTTTGAAGGTATATGCCGAATAAACCATATAACCCGCAGTGGTGTGAAGCATTCCCTTCGGGCGACCGGTAGAACCTGAAGTATAGAGTATGAAAAGGGGATCTTCAGCTTTCATGATTTCTGCGACGTGATTGTCGGAGGCTCTTTCGAGTAAAGGACTCAACCATCGATCTCGTCCTTGTTTGATAAATACATCGCTATTAATCCTATCCACTACTAGTACCGTTTCTATACCGGGACAATTCTTTAGGGCTTCATCCACTATGGTCTTTAATTCAATGGTCTTGTTTCCTCTGTAGCCTCCATCGGCTGTTACCACCATTTTGCATTCGCAATCGTTTATTCTAGTTTCCAGTGCTTTAGCAGAAAATCCGGCGAAAACAACAGAATGAATTGCTCCTATTCTCGCACATGCCAAGACCGTGATAGCTAGTTCAGGGATCATTGGCAGGTAAATACAAACCCTATCACCCTTCTGCACGCCCTGACTTTGGAGCACATGAGCCATTCGGGCTACCTTTTTATACAATTCGTTGTAACTAATGTGCTGCGTGGCTTCGTCAGGATTATTGGGTTCAAAGATAATGGCCGTTTTATCACCGCGCTTGGCTAGATGCCTGTCAATACAATTCTTGGTGATATTCACTTTGGCTCCATCAAACCAAGAAAACTCAGCCTTCTGCATATCAAAATCAACCACCTTGTCCCATTTTTTATACCAAACAAAGTTTTCATCTGCTATTTCATCCCAAAATTCTGAAGGATTTTTTACCGACTTTTTATAGGCTTTAAAGTAGTGTTCAAGGCTTTTGATCTTGTAATTATTCATAACGAGTACATTATTTTCAATGTGCTAATTTAAATTATTCTATTCTTCTTCCGTCTGAAGTTGAATTGGCTTTCTAGGCATCATTTCTTCTCTCTGTGAGGTATGCCAAACTATGGTAGCAATGATGGTGGCTGCTTGTTTGAGATCCTCTTCTACCAAATGATCGTAATTGTCCAT
>CALCSX010000316.1 GCA_937894165.1 uncultured Saprospiraceae bacterium
TTTAATGCATGGCAGGGTATTGGTGTCGGGATCGAGTATGCTTTAAGGATTAACAAGCAGGAGACAGCAGCTTTTGGTTTTGAAGATGATTTGCAGCAATATTTTGTTATTGGATTGACTTATAGTTTAGCAAAATAGAATTTCGTTCAGTAAGAACATTTCTGAATTATTTACGAAGCCGTGACAACTTCCTTTACAATAATTTACTTTAAAGCAAATAATAAAGACGAGGAAACGATAATTAGTTTGTGAAGGAGAAATAAGATGACTCAATCGTAGGCTATAATTAAATAAACCTATAAACATCAACTCTGATGAAAACATTAACCAAAGAAATGCAGGAATCAATAACTCCTGCGAAAGCTCTTGAATTATTGCAAGAAGGTAATGTGAGATTTGTAAATAATCTAAAAGTAAACAGAAATTTACTTCAGCAAGCCAATGAGACCTCTGATGGACAACATCCCTTTGCTGTTATTTTGAGTTGTATTGATAGTAGGACCTCTGCCGAATTGATTTTTGATCAGGGTTTAGGTGATATTTTCAGTGTGCGAATAGCCGGGAATATCATAAATGAAGATATTTTGGGAAGTATGGAATTTGGTTGTAAGGTGGCGGGTTCAAAAATTATCGTGGTGCTTGGTCATTCAAAATGTGGAGCGGTAAAAGGAGCATGTGATAGTGTCGAAATGGGGAATTTGACTACACTTTTGGACAAAATCAGACCTGCTGTCGACAATGAAAAGACAGAAAAAGAGGAAAGGAGTTCTAAGAATCCTGAATTTGTGGAAAAAGTTTCTGAAATCAATGTAAAGCGTACAGTAAAAGCCATTTTGCAGAGAAGTCCTATTCTGAAGGAGATGATAGAGAGCGGGGAGATTGGAATTGTTGGCGGTATGCACGACATTACCAGCGGTGAAGTGACTTTCTTCACGGAGGAAGTACAGTGGGTTCATTATTAGTAGAAACCTTTAATTTTATTCAGGCTTTCTAATTTAATCGATTTCTTTCGATTGATCACCCATGGTGTTCATTTTAAAGCTAAGAGCACCTGAAGGGCATTGCTTCACCTGATTGATCAAATCTTCAGTGCTAGCATTTTCAATGGCTACCCAAGGGCTGGCTTTAGGGTTGTAGACTTTTGGTAAAGTTCGTACGCAAACTCCTGCGTGCGTACAGAGTTTTGGCTGCCATAGGATGGTTATTTCTCCGTTTGAATATTCTTTTTTCATTTTAAAATATTTTAGATGAATATGTCTATCTATTTTCCACAAATTAATAATTAAATTCCGGAATTTGAATTTTTCAGACAAGCTCCCTCCCCAAAAATCCCTATTTTGCACCTCTCAAATACAAATCTTTCATGGAACACCTCAGCGAAATAGCAGAATTCAAATCATCGCCGGAATTGGTGGAAAAGTTAAATACCCACAGTATTCATAAAAAATATGAAGCGGGATCGGTCATTCTCAATGAAAATTCTCACATTCGTTCTATACCCATAGTTGTGAAAGGAAGCATTCGGGTCATCCGAACCGAAGAAGATGGGCGTGAGATACTTTTGTATTATATAAAGGCAGGAGAAAGTTGCATTATGTCTTTTCTAGGAGGCATGCATAATGAAACGAGCAAAGTGCGGGCTGAGGTGGAGGAAGATGCGGAGATTCTTTTCTTACCTATTAATAAGGTCGCTCTATTTATCAAGGAATACCCTCAATGGTTGGATTATATTTTCAGGCTATATCACAAAAGATTCGAGGAACTACTAGACATCGTCAATGCTATTGCTTTCAAAAAGGTAGATGAACGTCTGTTGGCATTGCTGAAGAAAAAAGAACAATTGATGAATAGCAAAACGCTTTCCATTACTCACGAGCAATTGGCAAATGAGCTGGGCACGGCTCGCGTAGTAGTGTCTAGACTTCTTAAGCAATTGGAGGATAGTGGGGAGGTGGAGTTGGGTCGTAATAAAATCCGTCTCCTTTAGTCTTATATATAACTTAAGAGCTAAAAGAGGTTTGAAATAAAACGAAGCAACCGGGGGCACATTTACAAACTTGCGCCAGCATTTGACTTTTAAAGCAGTTGGAAGATGATGGGCAGGTAGAATTAGGTAGAAACAAAATCCGCCTTATGTAACTAAAGTAGCCTAAAAGGTTGTAAACTTGGGAGACCTTTGCCGTATCAAAATTAGATTATGGAATTATTAGGATATATAGCATCGATTTTTATAGGTATTGCTTTGGGCTTGATAGGTGGGGGAGGAAGTATTTTGACCGTGCCTGTTCTTGTTTATCTTTTCAGTTTGGATGCTGTTGTAGCTACAGGCTATTCATTATTTATTGTAGGATCGACAAGTTTGGTGGGTTCAGTATCATTTTTTCAAAAAGGTTTGGTGAATTTAAGGACGGCGGTGGTTTTTGGAATTCCTTCCATTATTGCTGTTTTTCTCACACGAGCCTATTTAATTCCGGCTATTCCGGCCAATATTATTCAAATTGACGGTTTTGTATTGACAAAAAGCATTTTTCTGATGCTGGTTTTTGCCTTACTTATGATTCTAGCCTCATATAGCATGATTAAGAAGGAAAAAGTCTGCCTTGAAGAGGAAGGAACAGTTCAAAAATTCAATTATCCACTAATAATATTAGAGGGATCGGTCGTCGGGGTACTGACGGGGCTTGTAGGTGCGGGCGGTGGTTTTCTTATTATCCCTGCGCTGGTAGTTTTGAGTAAATTGCCGATGAAAGAAGCTATCGGCACTTCCTTAGTTATCATTGCTGCCAAATCAATTATTGGTTTTCTGGGAGAAATAGGTGAGACCTCTGTAGACTGGATATTTTTGTTGAAAGTTTCTGCCTTCGCATTTGTCGGTATTTTTATTGGGATGGCCATTTCGAAGAAAATAGATGGTGCCAAACTCAAGCCCGCTTTTGGCTGGTTCATTTTGGTCATGGGGATTTATATTATTCTCAGAGAAACTATTTTGAAATAATTCTACTTGTGTAACTAAAGTAGCTGTGCACGCAGCCAAATGTCCCGATCTTTGTGCAAGAAATTAATTAACAATTAAAAAAATAGAACTATGTTTTTCCAACATGTATATGACAAGACTTTAGCGCAATCAAGTTATTTTATTGGGTGTCAAGCCAAGGGTGTAGCCATGGTAATCGATGCTCAGCGTGATGTTGATGTATATCTCGACATTGCTCGACAGAACAATTTGAAGATAACCCATATTGCAGAAACCCATATCCATGCAGACTTTTTGTGTGGTTCACGGGAGTTAGCTGCTGTTACAGGTGCGGAAATGTATTTGTCTGATGAAGGAGGGCCGGACTGGCAGTACGAATTTCCGCACAAAGGTTTGAAGAATGGCGATAAAATTGAAGTGGGAAATCTCACTTTTGAGATCATGCATACGCCCGGACACACGCCTGAAAGTATCAGCTTTTTATTGACAGATCATCCTTCCTCTGAGGAGCCGGTGATGATATTTACGGGGGATTTTGTATTCGTGGGGGACATCGGAAGACCGGATTTATTGGAAAAAGCTGCGGGTTTGGTTGGAACGCAGGATATTGGAGCCAAGCAGATGTATGAATCACTAAAGAAATTCGAAGCATTACCGAATCATGTTCAGGTTTGGTCAGGGCATGGCGCGGGGTCAGCCTGTGGCAAAGCGCTGGGATCAGTACCTAGTTCGACGGTGGGATATGAGAAAATCAGGAATTGGGCATTTCAATATGGAGATGATAAGAAAAGCTTTACCGAATATTTATTGGCCGACCAACCTGAACCGCCTAAATATTTTGCCATGATGAAACATCTCAATAAAGTGCCTAGAAAACTGCTTACAGAAGTACCTCAGCATCGAAGACTTTCGAAAGATGAGTTTTTGTCAGCCTATAAAAATGATATGAAAGTTATTGATGCGAGAAGTAAGATCGATTTTGCTCAAGGATTTATTCCAAAAAGTATCAATATTCAAGGAAATAATTCATTTTCGACTTGGGCGGGCTGGTTTTTGAATTATGAAGAGCAATTTATTTTAGTTGCTGATGAAGATAAAATGGAGGATCTGACGAGGAAGTTGATGCGAATTGGATTGGATAATATCTATGGATATATTTCTGAAGTGGATAATTTGGGTATTGATTTACAACAATCCAAAACAATAGCATATGAAGAGCTGGTCAAAAAGCTTGGTGATGAAAATTTACAAATTGTTGATGTTAGAGGAGCAACGGAGTTCAATGAAGGACACATTGAAGGAGCAGATCACGTCTTTCTTGGCACTTTAGAGAGTAATTTGGGAAAAATAAGTCTTGATAAAAACGTAGTTGTGCATTGTCAAGCGGGCGACAGGTCGTCAATTGCTTATTCCATACTTCGCAAGCATGGATTTAATAATGTGGTTAATTATGCCGGTGGGATGAAGGAGTGGAAAGAGAAAGCTGAAAAAAACCTAAATTTTATAACAAATTAAAAAATATCAAATGCTAAATATGTTTAAGAATTTGTTCGGTCAAACGGACAATACAGAGATAATAGAGAAGATACAATCCGGAGCGACATTGGTGGATGTGAGAACGGAGGGAGAGTTTAGAAATGGATCTGTGAAAGGAGCGATTAATATTCCTCTGGACAAGTTGGAGAGTCAGATGAATAAGCTGAAAAACAAAAAAGATATCATCGTATTCTGCCAGAGTGGAAATAGAAGCAGTCGCGCTAAATCCATATTAGAAAATAACGGTTTTTCGAATGTTTACAACGGAGGTGGTGTGCATCAGGTTAGAAATTTGATCCCATAATTTGAATTTACCGGGATTGTGATAGTGGGTGTGAAGAATTTCTATACTTACAATCCCGGGTTTTATTAAAAATAATAAGAATGATAGATTTTTTAAGTCAGCCATGGCCGTGGTATGTGGCGGGGCCTTTGATTGGACTTACGGTACCGATTTTACTAATAATTGGAAATAAGTCATTTGGCATTAGTTCTTCTTTGAGACATGCCTGTGCCTCCTGTTTTCCTGCGAATATTCCCTTTTTCAAATATGATTGGAAGAAGGAGCGATGGAATTTGTTTTTCGTTTTTGGGATTTTATTAGGGGGTGCGGTAGTTACAGCTTTCATAGCCAATCCCAATCCTGTGAATGTCAATCCGGCGCTGGTAGAGGAGCTTTCGACCTATGGAATCAATGATTTTAGCTACTTACTTCCGATGGAACTTATCAGTTGGTCCTCCTTATTCACCTTGAAAGGATTTATATTCATTGTAGTGGGAGGTTTTTTGGTAGGCTTCGGAACTAGATATGCAGGAGGCTGTACCAGTGGTCATGCCATCATGGGATTGTCTACGCTGCAATGGCCATCATTGGTAGCTACTATAAGCTTTATGTTGGGAGGAGTTTTAATGGCGAATTTTATACTGCCCTATTTATTGGCATTGTAAGGAATTGAAAATCAAAAAGTGAAAATTAGTAATGAGAAATAAAATTGAAATAGAAGAATTTGAAATCAGATCGCAAGATGCGATTTGTATCAATGAGAGTGAGCTGGAGCACAAGTGGTATCATAATTTAAAATACCTTGTGGTAGGGGTGCTTTTCGGGGTAATATTTGTGAAAGCAGAGGTGGTGAGCTGGTTTAGGATACAAGAGATGTTTCGATTTCAATCTTTTCACATGTATGGAATTATTGGAAGCGCTGTTGTGGTAGGCATCATTTCTGTCGGGATTATTAAAAAGTGGAATATTAAAACTATTTATGGAGAGGAAATCAAATTCCATCCCAAGACTTTTAATAAAGGTCAGATTTTGGGAGGCTTGTTGTTTGGCTTTGGCTGGGCGATAACGGGTGCGTGTCCGGGACCACTTTTTGCGCAAATTGGAACAGGTTTTACGGTAGTGATCATTACCTTGTTAAGTGCGGTGGCAGGAACGTGGGTTTATGGTTATCTCAGGGATAAATTACCTCATTAAATAGCTATGAAGGCGATATTATTTTTATTGACAAGTCTCGTTTTTATACCGAGCATGATTTCTCAGCATCATAATTTCTGGATGCGAACAACATTACATATTCCGGTTGAAGGTAAAGTATCCTCGGAATTGGAGTTTCAGCATCGTAGGCAAAATGGCTATGAAAATAGATGAGTCCACTCCGAAAACCCCTTTCTATTACGAATGGCTGCAAAACACAATATCTTCGTTAAAAGAAAAAATCTATCCTCAACGTAGCTTATGGCTACGCCTGCGGAATATTTTTCCTTTTATCTCGACCTTGAATTTTTCGCTCATTCTCATGACGAAACGGGTTTTCGGAGTGGACTCTTCGCTGTGCAGAAAATTTGATGTACACGTACAGGAATTGGTTTCATTATGACCATAGTGAGGATATCAGAATTTCGATATCGCCGTTCGCTTATTTTTCTCATTTTAAAATCATTGAAGGGGAGGATGATGTATTGCATTCACCCACCGAAGAAATCAGGTTCAGCGCGGCCATTCATCTTTCTCATCATCTTTTCAATCGGATTCATTTCATTGATAGGAGTGCTTTGGAATATAGGATTATTGAAGGGTTGGATGACAATATTACGAGATTGAGAAATCGATTGGGTTTGAGGTATGAAATTTCTAAAAAGCTGGAACTGTTGGTTTATGATGAGATATTTCTCAATGTGGGCGGGGTGGCAAACCATCATTTTTTCGATCAGGATAGAATCGGTATTAACTTGGAATATCATGTTTTGAAAAGTATAAAGATTGAACTTGGGTTTATACACCTGAGCAGAATGCCTTTGTATAAGGAGGAGAAGTTGAAGGAGGATAATTTGGTGTTAAATTTGACGTATACTTTTAATTAAAAACTAGTCTTCGACAATACTATATATCTACTCTTTGGTAGCGTTGACCTCAAAAAGCATCTACCTCAGACGAAAAATTATCTAATTTTGTCTTTGAAGACATTTAACCGAGAAGTTTAAAAAAGCAAATCACCCATAATATGCGATCAATTTTAATGATAATTTTAATGATAACTACTTTTTGCTCATTACATGGACAGAATTTAACCGTTGTGTTTGGCTCCGTTTATTCCCCCTATCAGGAAAAATCTCCTTTGCATCCGGACGCTAATGATCAAAGGACCGCAGGTGGTGAGAATTTTTTTAAAATAACTTACGAACAATTATTAAGGGAAAATTTATTTGTATTAGGCAGTTGCTCTTTGTATCCAATTCATACATATTTTAATTTCTATAAAGAAGGCAGAGGTCTTGGTGTGGGCTGGGTTGGCACTCATGTGACAAGAATAGATTTTAGTCTCATGTATAGTGCCTTACCTAAGAGTAAGTTTATTATTCAACCTAATATTGGATTAGGACTTCAAACCTCCCTCCCTAATCCACGAGTCAGACTTGGTGGAGACAAGGAAGGTTTCCAAGGTTGGATTGCAAATCCTGACGTTAAACTTCTTGAAGATGTTGAAGGGAATTCATATTTTAATTTACAGATAGTTCCTGTGATAGGGTTAAAATTTGGATATGCTTTTTGGGGCAGATTGGAGTTGTTTTATGATATTCAAATGGTATTTGCGTATAAAGCTGTTCAAGATATAAGAATGAGTTATAGTTACAAAGGAGTAGAGCAGCCTGATGCCATAAATTATTCTGATGGAACAGGTAGGTTATTTGCGTTTGGGCTAGGGTATAGATTTGGATCAGGGCAGAATAGGTATTAATTTGGAGTATCAAGTGCTCAGTAGTCTAAAGGTTGAGCTTTGTTTTATGCACCTGAGTAGAATGCCTTTGTTTAAGGAGGAGAAGATGCAGGAGGACAATTTGGTGGTGAATTTGACTTATATATTTGTTAGATAGACTTATCAATCCCTCTAAAGTATACGATTTTAGCAATATATGTTCGATTATAAAATTTGGGACTAGAACACTGAATGTATGGTGTCAAAATATTATTGAAATATATACCTATACAGAAATCACTAATTCCACAGAAGGTCAACAATTTCAGTGTAACTCTTGATTAGCAAAGGTTATGAAGGTTTTGCTTTAGTGAAATTTCTAAAAACAAACCATAAAATCATGAATTGTTATTAAACTAACATGAAAATTTATAATAAATGATTTAAATTTGGAAGTGTAATTATAGTAAGAAGGCTGTAATATGCACAAAACGAGATGTTACTATTACGGGAAATTAAAATCCTTCAATTGATGATCCTGTGGGAACTTCATTAGTTATACAAAAT
>CALCSX010000317.1 GCA_937894165.1 uncultured Saprospiraceae bacterium
GCAGCTAAATTATCTAAGACTGTAGACAAACAAAAAGCTAAAATCGCAACGATTATTAGAATTTTTCTTTTTTCAATTGTCTTAACTTTTCTTGTAATAACAGAAAAGCCTTTATGCAGATCGATTAATTCCACGATAGTCATTGCGCCTACCAAGAATAACAATATCTCTGCTATTTTACCGATATGGTGAAGAAGTGCAGGGTTTAAAGCGACTATCTCATTATGTTCATCAACTAATGGTACATCACCTAGAGAAATAAATGCCCAGGTTAATGATCCCATAATCAAAGCGGGAACCGTTTTATCCAGTTTTAGGGGATGTTCAAATACAATTAAAATATATCCTAAAATAAAAATAATTATTACTCCCGCTATCATATTATCAGTTTATTTACCGCGCGCAAATCTAAGTATTTATTACTGTAAATTGACCGAATTTTTAATAATTGTTTTGAATTTATTACCATATTGTTAAGAAATAATATTTTATTGTTTAGTAATTTTTAAATCCAATAAAAAGGTGATAATTAGAAGTCGTCTGTTATTTGTGGGATAATGGTATAGACTTTAGGAATAAAGGAATAAAACCATTAATTTTGTGAAAAATTTTAAAATGACAAAACTTGCGGGGATAGATTTAGGAGATTTTCCACTGTTGTTGGCTCCTATGGAGGATGTTAGTGATCCGCCTTTTAGGATGTTATGTAAAGATCAAGGTTGTGACTTTATGTATACAGAATTCATCAGTGTGGAAGGATTAATACGAGATGCGGAGAAAAGTGTTCAGAAACTAGATATATATGATCATGAAAGACCAATAGGCGTACAAATCTTCGGTGCTGAATTGGAGTCGATGAAGAGGGCGGCAGAAATTGTAGAACAGGCCGGTCCTGAAGTACTTGATATAAATTATGGATGCCCTGTCAAAAAGGTAGTTTGTAAACTTGCCGGAGCAGGGATTTTACAGGATATTGATAAGATGGTCAAGTTGACGAAAGCAGTCGTTGATGCGACTAAGCTTCCGGTTACAGTCAAGACTCGATTGGGTTGGGATGAAGACTCTATTCGTATTGTTGAGGTTGCCGAGCGCCTTCAAGATGTTGGTATTCAAGCGATTTCTATCCATGGTAGGACAAGAAAACAAATGTACAAAGGAGAGGCTGATTGGACCAAAATAGGGGAGGTGAAGAATAATCCCAGGATGCACATTCCTGTATTTGGAAACGGTGATATAGATACAGTGGAAAAAGCGGTGATTTATAAAGAAAGATATGGTGTTGATGGTTTAATGATTGGAAGGGCTTCTATTGGATATCCGTGGATATTTCGAGAGATAAAACATTATGCCAGGACGGGAGAATATTTAAATTTGCCTACTGTAAGGGAGAGGGTGGAGGCTGCTAAAAAACATTTGATATTTTCAGTGAAATGGAAAGGAGAAGTACTGGGAGTTTTGGAAATGAGAAGACACTATAGCAATTATTTTAAAGGTATACCGAACATTAAGCATTATAGAGCACAATTGGTGAATCTGAGTGATTCTGAGGAAATACTTGAGGTTTTGGATAATATTTTAATCGAATTTGATGGTTTTTTTGCTGACAAAATTATTCATAATTCCCTAAACCTTACCGTTTAATAATGATCATTAAAATTTCCAATTCTGAAGAGCTTAGGATTCTCGATAAGGTCTATAAAGCTGCTTGTGAACTTTCTTTCAATGCTTTTCCTGTAGGGGGATATGTACGTGATAATTTATTAGGTAAAGAGGTAAAAGATATTGATATCGTAACTGATGGTGACGGAATTCTTCTGGCACAAAAGGTAGCGGAAATTTCCGGACAGAAAGGAAATGTGAGCATTTTTTCTCGATTCGGAACCGCTATGATTAGAATGGGTGATTATGAAATTGAGTTTGTCGGCGCAAGGAAGGAATCTTATTCCAGCAATAGTCGTAAACCGGAAATCTCAAAAGGTACATTAGCTGATGATCAATTGAGGAGGGATTTTACGATCAATGCGATGGCTTTTGATTTAACTCCTGAGAATTTTGGGAAGGTGATTGATCCTTTTAACGGTATTTCAGACCTCCAAAAAAAAATTATCAAAACACCGATGGATCCCGAAAGAACTTTTTCTGATGATCCACTAAGGATGTTAAGAGCAGTTCGTTTTGCTACTCAATTAAAATTTGAAATTGATCAAAATACTTTTGATGGGATAAAAATGCAAGCACACAGGCTGGACATTATTTCTCAGGAGAGGATCTCTTCTGAATTGGATAAGATCATTTTGTCTCAGCAACCGTCACTCGGATTTATATTATTGGATACATTGGGCTTGCTGCACCTGATATTACCTGAGTTAACGGCTTTAAAAGGGGTTGAAATTTGCAATGGAATCGGCCACAAAGATAATTTCTATCATACATTAGAAGTGTTAGACAATATTAGTGCGAATACGGATAATTTGTATTTGCGCTGGGCAGCCATTCTGCACGATATTGCAAAGCCTCCAACCAAAAAATTTGACGAGAAGGCCGGGTGGACTTTTCATGGTCATGAAGTGTTAGGAGCTAAGATGGTGTATACTATTTTTAAAAGATTGAAAATGCCCTTGGATTCGAAGATGAAATATGTCCAAAAACTAGTAAGATTACATCTTCGACCTATCAGTCTTACAAAGAATGAGATTACAGAGTCTGCAGTGAGAAGGTTACTGTATGATGGCGGAGAGGATATTGACGATTTAATGATTTTGGCGGAGGCAGATATTACTTCGAAAAATGAAAATAAGGTAAATCGTTATCTTACTAATTATCAGAGAGTAAGGAAATTATTGCAGGAGGTTGAAGATAAAGACAAGTTGAGAATTTGGCAACCACCTGTTGATGGAGAGATGATCATGAAAATATTTAATTTGTCCCCAGGCAAAGAGGTGGGAATACTAAAAAATGCCATCAGGGAGGCGATTCTCGATGGGGAATTGAAGAATGACAAATCAGCAGCACTTAATTTTTTAATTGATCAAGGAAAGAAAATGTCATTGTCTATCGATAGTGATGTTATTGAAAGTTTAAGGGACTGATTTATTCTTCTGCGCTAAAGAGATAGGCATAGGGTTCCGTGTCCGGATTTAACTTAAATATTTGAGCAACTATTGCAAGGGTTGGAACTATTAGCACCATACCTATTGGTCCCCAAATACTAAAGCCAATCAATAAGCCTAAAATAGTTACTAAAGGATTCAAATCAACATTTCTACCTACTAAATTAGGCGTAAAAATATGTGTTTCAGCTGTTTGTATGACAGTAAATGCTGCTAAAATTGCTAATGGATAAACCAACCCCTCCATAGTAAAAATTGCATATAAAATAGGTAGGGTAGCAGCAATGAATGGACCCACGAAAGGAATTATATTTAGCATAGCTGCAACACAGCCGAAAAATATTGCATGTTCGATCCCAATAATTAATAAGGCAGTAGTATTGAGGACAGCTAAAATTACAATTACTTTCAACATTCCTAATATATAGGACTTTATAATTTGACGTAGATTTACAATCTTATCCAAAAGTTCATCCTTATTGTGAGATCTGAATAATTTTAATATGAATTTCGTCATTTTTTTTCTATATAAAAGGAGAAAGAAAATAAATATAGGAAGTAAAATTATTCCGGCAAGTGAATCCACCGTTCCTAATAAAAATGTGGTTATACTTCCATTATTATCAGAAATCATACCCATGATCATGTCCTTATCCAATCCTCGATCCAATTGCGTTTCAAATCCCGTTTTTTCTACAATAATTGAATCTATTTCTAACATATAATTATTTATACTTTCCTCTATATTATCAAGATCATTTCCAAATTTGGTCAATTGCGTAATTATAAAAAATAAAATTAATCCAATAAATGTTAATGAAATTATCAAGGCAATCAAGGAACTCATTATTCTGGGAACTCTGTAGTTTTCCATCCAATTGCAAAGAGGTGTTAATAGCATAGCAATATACGCACTTAATACAAGTGGAAGCAATATACTCCTACCCATAATAAGTGCAAATATGATTAGACCTATGAGTAAAAGAACATAAACAGCCTTTATGTAATTGGGGAAGATACTTCGTTCCATATGATAAGATGCTTCAATTGAATTTTATTGAAACAATATCTTATCTATCTTAGTTGAAACAATTATGGACAATTGACTTTACTTGGGAAAATGTATAAATCTATAAAAATTTGAATACCAAGCAAAATACATATATTGCTTTCATTATATCTATAAAATGAAAGCAAAGTAATTATAATAATCGTTTTGTGACTTCATTAATTTTCATCGCCAAAAAGGTAGGCATATGGTCGCGTATCTTCATTAAATTTAAATATTTTTGATAAAATAGCTAATGTCGGTATGATTAAAATCATGCCTATAGGTCCCCAAATACTAGCACCCACAAGAAGTCCAATTATAGTGACTAGGGGGTTGAGGTTTACATTTTGCCCTACAATTTTTGGAGTTATAACATTACCTTCTAATGTTTGAATTACGGCGAAACTGGCTATAATCGCAATAGGATAAACCAAACCATCCATTGTTAGGAATGCATATACTACCGGCAATAATGCTGCCAGAAAGGGTCCGATATAAGGGATGATACATAGAAAAGCGGCTAAGCAACCGAAGAAAATGGCATGATCGACTCCAATTATTAACAAGGCAGTAGTGTTAAGCACTGCCAAAATAACCATAACCTTAAATAATCCACTAATATAAGACTGGACTACACTGCGAAGCGAAATCACCTTTTCTCTTATTTCCTTTTCGGGATGTTTATCATAGAGTTTTAGAATAAATGTGGTTATCCTATCGCGATATAATAGCATAAAAAATATGAAAACCGGTAAAAGAATTACAGTCGTCAATGAGCCTGCTGTACCTAACAAGAAATTTGATATACTTTCACTATTTCCTTGTATCGTTTCTAAAATCATTTCTTTATCAATACCCCTGTCAAGCCCTGTTTCAAAACCGGTTGTTTCAGTAACTAAGGAATCCAATTGCATTGTATAGTTATTGAATTTATCACCGATATCATCAAAGTCTTCTCCAAAACTGCTCAGCTGTGCGACAATAAAAAATATTAAACCTCCAATAAATACAATTGAGGTAAGTAATGCAATGAGAGAGCTAAGAACTTTAGGTATTTTTATCGATTCCATTTTATTGCAAAAAGGAGTCAACAACATGGCTATAAATGCACTTAAAACTATAGGTTGTAGTATACTTCGTCCTAAAATCAATGCTAAAATGACTAATGCGATTAATAAAAGCACATATACGGCCTTAATATAATTGGGAATAATATTATCTCTCATAGATTATTTTATTTAGCTTAAGTATGCATTTACCTATAAAAGAGTAATTTAGTACTATTCGTTCACTTTGTATCGAAAATGGATTAGTATTATTTTCGATAATTATATGTTTATTTAACTTCAAAGAAAGATTGTTATTATAATCTATGAGAGGGCAGATTTAAAAAAATGATAAAGAGTTTTTTAAAAAGAAAAAGCAGTGCCAAATAATTGACACTGCTTTAAAAAAGTTTTTTACAACTTGTGGATTGTCTTTACATCATTCCACCCATTCCTCCGCCCATACCGCCCATAGCGGCAGCAGAAGCATTATCATTTTCTTCCTTTTTATCATTGATCACACATTCCGTTGTCAAGATCATTCCGGCAATAGAAGCAGCATTTTCCAATGCGATTCTAGTCACTTTCGTAGGATCGATTACTCCGGCTTGTTTCAAATCTTCAAATTGGTCAGTTCTGGCATTATAACCATAACTTCCCTTGCCTTTCATAACATCCATAAAGATCACAGATCCTTCCATTCCAGCATTAGCTGCGATGGTCTTTAAAGGTGATTCAAGAGCCTTTCTCACGATGTTGATACCAATTGTTTCATCTTCGTTAGCACCTTTCAAATCAGTTAGAGCAGAAATAGCTCTTACTAATGCAACACCTCCACCGGCAACAATACCTTCCTCTACAGCAGCTCTGGTCGCATGTAATGCATCATCAACTCTGTCTTTTTTCTCTTTCATCTCTACCTCAGAAGCAGCACCGATATAAAGTACAGCGACTCCACCCGCAAGTTTTGCTAATCTCTCTTGAAGTTTCTCCTTGTCATAATCAGATGTAGTATTTTCAGATTGTTGTCTGATAGAAGCTACTCTCGCTTTGATGGCTTCAGAATCCCCGGCACCGTTTATTATAGTGGTGTTATCTTTATCGACTGTAATTTTTTCAGCTTGACCCAAATGGCTCAACTCAACATTGTCCAACTTGAATCCTTGCTCTTCTGAGATTACAGTTCCTCCCGTTAGGATAGCTATATCTTCCAACATAGCTTTTCTTCTATCTCCAAATCCCGGTGCTTTAACACCCACAATTTTCAAGTTTCCTCTCAATCTATTCACAACCAAAACTCCTAATGCCTGGCTTTCAATGTCCTCAGCAATAATTAAAAGTGGTCTTCCTGATTGTACAGTTTTTTCAAGAATCGGGAGAATATCCTGCATGCTTGAAATCTTCTTGTCGTGAATTAGAATATATGGATTCTCATATTCAGCGATCATTTTATCGGAATCAGTGATAAAATACGGAGATAAGAAACCTCTATCAAACTGCATACCTTCTACGACATCCACATACGTATCAGTTCCTTTAGCCTCTTCAACAGTAATTACACCATCCTTCTTAACTTTTTTCATTGCTGTAGCGATCAATTCACCTATTTCATCGTCATTGTTTGCAGAAATAGAACCCACCTGTCTTATTTTATCATAATCGTCACCGATTACTTCTGATTGTCCTTTAAGGTGCGTGATAACAGCTTTTGTTGCCTTATCGATTCCTCTTTTTAAATCCATTGGATTAGCACCCGCAGTTACATTTTTCATACCTGCCGTAACCATAGCCTGAGCCAATACTGTCGCTGTAGTAGTTCCGTCACCTGCATTATCAGCAGTTCGTGAAGCAACTTCCTTTACCATCTGAGCACCCATGTTCTCTACCGGGTCATTTAATTCAATTTCCTTAGCTACAGTGACTCCGTCTTTAGTAATTATGGGAGCTCCGAAACTTTTCTGAATAATAACATTTCTTCCTTTTGGACCTAAAGTTACTTTAACAGCATTTGCCAGCTGATCAATACCTGATTTTAATTTATTTCTAGCACTTGTATCAAAACTAATTTCCTTAGCCATAATATTTTAAGTTTTAAATTTTTTGTGTGATAAATTCGAATAATCTACAATCATTATTTGTTTAGAATGACTAGAATGTCGTCTTCACGCATAATTAAATAATCTTCTCCCTCATAATTCAATTCCTGACCTGCATATTTGCCGTACAATACTGTATCTCCGGTTTGGACAGTCATTAAATTTCCATCTTTTCCCGGACCAACTGCAATAACTTCACCTCTTTGAGGCTTTTCTTTTGCTGTGTCAGGAATAATAATTCCACTCTTTGTTTTCTCTTCTGCCTTTGCCGGCTTAATGACCACTCTATCATTGATTGGCTTCATCATACTTATTAAATATTTTAGGTTAACTAATATTAAATTGCTATCTTAATATCTACACTTTTTATGCCAATAGGTCAGAACTGTCATAATTGCCGAACTGTTATGAATCTTCGTCATTAAGTCAATATTTACGGCGGTTGAAAAATAAGAATAATTGCCAAATTGGCATTTTAACATTTTACTAAGCTAAAATGACAAATTGAAATTTTAATATGGAAATCAGAATTGGAAAGCTAGTAAACTAAAAAACCTCATCAAAATTTATTGATGAGGTTCAAATTTTTCAAAAACTATAATTTATTGGGATAATAAATTCAGTGTATCTGACGGAGTAGTATTGGTATATACAGCTGTGGCAATGCATAGTGCAAATAAAGCAAAAGCCAAATACCAGGTTAATTTCTCAACAAAATCTGCAGATTTTGCAGCGCCGAAAATTTGATTAGCTCCTGTACCTCCAAATGTTGGATCCAATCCGCCTCCTTTAGGATTCTGAGATAAAATTACTATAGTCAACATCACACAAACCAGTGCAATTAAAATAGTTAGTAGCGTCAGCATTTTTATTTCTTTTGTATTTTTTTAATTATCTCCGCAAAGTAAACACTTTTTTCCGGAAATGCCAAACTTAATCGTTGATACATATCAAT
>CALCSX010000318.1 GCA_937894165.1 uncultured Saprospiraceae bacterium
ATCATGTAACTTGACTGGATTTTCAGAAGACGTGAATTGCAAAAATTGATTTCCTTCAAATTCCACATTGTACGACAAGTTCGAATTCGAATTTAAGTTGATAAAGATTTCTCCCCCTCCTAGACAAGTGGCAGCTGAAATTTCTACATCGCTAGCTAAATTTAAAGGCTCTTCTTCTATTCTAATAACAAATTCCTCCTCACATAGTCCCAACTGATCTATAATACGAAAACTATATTCTCCTGCAGATAAATCATTTCTTTCAAAATCAAAATCTCCATCATCCCAAATGATTGTGTATCTGGACTGAGGACTTACTACAATTTGTATAAGACCAAGTGAAGCGCCACATTCTGTATTTTCAGATGTTATTATAGGCGCTATATTGCAATCTTCACCTCGCACATCAATTGTAACTTTCACAATGACAGTTTGTGAACATTTATCCCTAACTATAATATTAAATACAGCTCTACCAATAAAATTATTGTTAGGAATAAAACTATAATCTCCGGTTGATGACACAGTAAATGTCCCGAATTGCTCATCTCCTTCAAAACTATCCACTATGCAAGAATTGCAATTGGAACCGTTAAATATATTACCCGCCACCGACATATTTAAATCCACAACATGACTTTTATCGGTAATTTCAATAGGATAATTTGAGAAAATAACCCATAGAGTGCTTTGTTCTGTATTACCAAAATCATCCTCAAGACTAATGGTGATAGAAATATCCATATTGAGGGACGCAGGAAAGGAAATGATATTTCCTGACAAGGTGAGCCCATATTCTGATTCCCCCGTTATACTTACTACCCTTATTCCTGTGCCAATATCATTCAAAGTAGGGTCGAAATTGAAATCCGTTCCACATTCAAGGTTGATAATGTCATCACTTGCTAACAATCGAGATGGAGTGTTATCCTCATTTAATATTAAAATTAAGCCACCCGCACCTGCCACAGCGCCGGCAGAAATCGGTATCCACCATGGAAAGACCTTTGCCTCCTTTTTCATTCGAGGTGAAGTAAGATCTATTTCCTTCCAAATTGAAGGAATAGTATCTTGCACCAAAAGATTAGGATTATATTTTAAACTGCTTTTATCATTATGAACTGAAGTGTTCATAGACTTAGATAATTTTGCTTCAGCATCAAAACTATTAAGGAATGCAAATACTAAGACTATGACATATTGCCAGAAGTAACATTTATTGTAAAAGCAAATATTTTTCGTACTATTCATTGCCATAAAGATATGAATTCATTTTTAATCTATCGATCCCCGGATTTAAGCAGTTGAATTTCTTCATCCAAGTCCTTAACAAAACGGGTATTTATTTTGTAAATATCCAAAGTCGCTGTATTATGAAGCAATAAGTGAAATGCAGTCCATAATTGCTTTATACCTTTACTTATCTGCTCACTTTCTTCATTAGTGATATTCGACTTAAAATATTGACTTTCAATCCCCTCTTCAAAGTGTTCCTTTAAATAATATTTTCCACTTAATTCGGAGGTGAATATCCAGAAACTGTGTTGGACTACGCCATCGCGTTCCTGTATTTTATCGAGTGAGTATGGGGTTTTGATTAATTTTTCAGAGGATAATTTTTGATAGTCGGATTCTAGCGTGATCAATGTATGCCACAAAAGCCAGGCTATTTCCTCAGGATGTTTTTCTGTTTCAATAGCTAAATTTAAAGGTTGTGAATTCTTTGGATTTAGAATTCTGGAATTTGAATCTTTTACCCATTTCCCTTTATCAGGATTAAATTGACTTTTATCTCTATTTACATCAATTTCAACCCACAAGCTATATGCGGGCAAGTTTTTTTTAAGAGGTACCGGATCAACGAAGAGATCTGCGCAATAAGCTCTCAGAGGAATCCTGGTCTCAATAAAAGGCTCTAGAAGTAAAATAGTATCTGTCAGGCTTAAATAGGATTGGTACCCTTCCCTAGACGGTATATATGACGGTTTTAGCGAAAATTCCTCCAATTCATTGGATGAATTGGAAATATACAAGTCCGCTATATGTCCGGTTGTTTCTCCTGTAGAGATGGATATGATTTTAATGGAATCACTAAGTTGAATATTAGATGCACCGGCCTTCATGTGAAATAATAAAATAACTGCGAAAACTATTGAGATAATTTTCATTTGCCCTATTCTTACTAATTGCTTTTTATTGGATCGCCGCAATTTCTGATTTTTTTAATCTTTTACAGATTTTATGGTGCTGGATACTTGCGAGATATTTCTAAAGCTTTCCCACAAATTTTTCCCTCCCTCTAATAGTTCATCTTTGGTTTGATTGTCCTGTTTTTCGAAAGATTTTGATAGTGCTCTTTCAGCCTCTGCAATTAATTTTTCTTCAAAAAACTCGTATTCATAGCTATTGCCGGTAAGTGCAGATACATATAACCACAATGAGTGTTGTAATAAAGTTTCCTTTTCTTTAGAAGGGGTATTCGAGAAAACTGTCACTAGTTGAGTGTCGCTTTGAATGCTTTTTATTGTTGTTTCAAGTTTTATGAAAGCGTCCAATATCATGGGTAAACCTTCTTCCAAACGTTCTCTTGGGATAAGAGCCGTCTTACTCTTATCATTAATATTTATTGGTAGATTAGCAATTACATTAGAAATAGTTAAGTATTTAGGTTCTACAATATACTTTTGAATATTACTCATTTCCAACTCATCTAAAAATCTCCATTCAACTATTGAGGGCATTTTGTTTTTACGCGGAACAGCGGGTCTTTTAAGATCAAGACAGTATCCTTTCAAAATCACTTCTGTTTTTTTTTCGGGAGCCAATAAAACACTATTTGATCTCGGGATTAAATAAGCTTGATGTTTTCCATCAGAAGGAATATATATTGGTGGACTATCAAAATAAATGGTCTCCTTACTTTTATTGATTAAGATCAATTTCACTACTTCTCCCGTAGCTTGTCCGGTACCCATGGGTGTGCCGACAACCTCAACATTCCCAGGGAGAGTGAAAACTGTTTGAGCAATTGCTTTATAAGAAATAAAACAAAAAAATATAAAAATGATTTTCTTCAACATCAGTCTATTAGATGGTTATATATGGTCAAATTTACGATTATTTAGATATCTATAGTAGAATCAATAAATAATATGACCTTTTCCATAGAAAGAAACAATTAATCCTGACCTATTTCTTATTTTTTTACAAGCTTTCATATTTATTAAACATCTATTCTTAAAAAAATAATATATATTAGGGAATTATTCACTTAAAATATTCAATTATGCTTAAAGAGTTTAAAGCTTTTATTTTACGAGGCAATGTATTAGATCTTGCCGTAGCAGTTATCGTGGCAGCGGCATTTGGTGCTATTGTTAGTTCTTTAGTTAACGATGTTTTAATGCCTCCAATAGGCTTAGCATTAGGTGAGGTTGATTTTTCTGAACTGAAATATGTATTAGAGCCGGCTGTTGAGGGTGAAGAAGAGGTCGCTATTAGATATGGAGCCTTTATTCAGAAAATTATTGATTTTTTAATTATCGCAGCAGTGATTTTTGCCATTATCAAAACTTATAATAAAACGAAAAAGAAAGAAGAAGCCAAACCGGATTCTCCGGCCAAGCCGACGGAAGTTCAATTGCTGCAGGAAATAAGAGACCTTTTGCAGAATAAATAAAATCCTTAGCAGCTGCTCAATTAAAGAGTGGCTGCTTTTAAAACTCTCGTCTTTTAGGACATTCCACACGTGCGAAGTAATACATGATGTTGAGTGTAAAAAAATTGAATGAATCGTTGTTCTTACCATTTCCTCTTTGAACACCATCGACACCTAAGTTGAAATTTTCTCTGCTCATCGGATCAGATCTGTCTGAAAGGATTACTGCAAGTTCACCATTATTTGCTCTTATCTGATCGGGATTTGGGTAGGTGGTCGAAACATCATCTAAATAATCATTGAAAAGAAGTCTCCCACTCAACTCAAGATTTAAACTCCACAGAAAAGATACATCAAATTTCAAGCCCCCACCAAATATAAAAGCCGGGCTCATAATGGCGTACTCTTCTCCTCGCCGCTGCCCCTCAGTTCCCAAAGGTCTGAGTTCCACCCAATTTCCTTCGTATTCCGTCTTGGGATTAAACCGGTAAATACTTAATCCTGCAAAAAGGTAGGGTGTAAAGTTTTCATTGGCACTTCCATGCTCATAATTGAAGAAATTAAACTCCAATTGACTCCCCAATTCCCAAATACTGGATCTGAAACTTAAATTTCTCGCCTTTTCAAATGGATTCGACGAATAAATATCACTGCCTCGCACCATCCCGTAGGAAAGTGGAAACTTCAAGGAAATCCGGGTATTGTAATTATATCTGACGACTCCGCTGACGACATATCCCAGCTCATTTAGCCTAAATTCTGTATTGAGATCCCCGAGATATAAAGCAGTACCAAGTCCTCCTCCGACTTCCCAACCTTTTTGTGCCTTCAGCCCGGTATTGCTAAAAAGAAAAATTAGGATAAGAATTGTAATGATTTTTATTGTCAGATTCATGTGCAAATTGTAAACCTTAAATATTTGAAATTGAACTTAAATACTATGCTGAACGAGTAAGGAAAATAAAATATTGTTTACAGTCCTGCTCTGGCGGATACCTCTAACATTCTATCGATCGAAGCCCTGCCTTTTTCGATAACATAATCTTCCAAAATTATCTCCGGCAATTCATATTTCATACAAATATACAATTTTTCTAATGTATTTCTTTTCATATGCGGACAATCGTTGCATGCACAGTTATTTTGAGGTGGGGCAGGGATGAAATTTTTATTGGGGCTGCGTTTTTTCATTTGGTGCAGTATACCAGTTTCGGTAGCAACAATGAAAGTTTGGCATGATGATTTTTCAGAATAGTTGAGCAAACCACTTGTAGAACCGATATAGTGAGCTTTTGCCAAAATATGTTCCTCACACTCCGGATGAGCAATCAACTCTGCTCCGGGATTTTCATCTAGCAGCATATTTATTTTCTCTTTCGAAAAAATTTCATGAACCATACAAGCGCCATTCCACAATACCATGTCCCGCCCGGTCTTTTTTATTAAATATTTACCCAAATTCCTGTCCGGAGCGAAAATGATTTTCTTGTCCTTTGGAATTGAATCAATAATATGAACGGCATTTGTACTGGTGCAGCAAATATCAGTCATAGTTTTCAGCTCAGCTGTGCAATTAATATACGATACTACAATGTGATCGGGATATTTTTCCTTAAACTTCGCAAATATTTTAGGAGGACAAGAATCTGCAAGAGAGCAGCCTGCTTTTAAGTCAGGAAGTAAGACTTTCTTTCCGGGATTCAGAATTTTAGCCGTCTCCGCCATAAAATGTACCCCGGCAAAAACGATCATATCAGCTTCAGTTCTTTCTGCTTCCTGCGATAATCCCAGACTGTCACCAACATAATCTGCCAAGTCTTGAATTTCAGAATGTTGATAATAATGCGCTAAAATAACGGCATTTTTTTCCGCCTTTAATTTTTTGATCTCCTCGATCAGATCTAAAGTCGGATCAACCTCAATGTCAAGATAACCTAATCGATGTAATTGTTGGTCGGCAGTAATGCTCATTCTTTATTGTTTTACCTTATAACGTTAATTAATATTATAAGATTGAATTTTCATGCGGTTTTTACTATCGGGCGGCCAAAAATAGGAAAATAGCGGGTATTTTATTGATATTCGGTTCTTTTTCTGATTGCCATCTTTGACAAGTCTGAGTTTTTATCATTTCATTTCCTCCCGTTATATTGGCGGCTATGCAGAGCAAAGTGTCGGGTTTGAGCTGGTTGATCAGATGATTATAGAAATTTAAATTTCTGTAGGGAGTTTCAATAAATATATAAGTCATCCCATTCACCTGAGAATTCCTTTCGGCGATCGAAAGATATTGCTTTAAATCCTTCTTATCGATGGGAGGGTAGCCCGCAAATTGAAATGATTGTCCATTGAGTCCGGAGGCCATAAGTGCTAAAAAAATGGAGGATGGGCCAACCAAGGGGACCACAGTCACATTTTTAGAATGCGCTAATTTCACTACCTCAGCACCCGGATCTGCTATGCCTGGGCAGCCGGCTTCGGACATGAGTCCTATATCAATTCCTTCCTCCAGTGGTTGTAAAAATTCTTCAATACCACTTTCTTTGGCATGTTTATCCAGCTCGAAAATCATCAGATCCTGCTGTGAAATAGGATGATCACAAGCTTTAATAAATTGGCGGGCAGTTTTTGACCTTTCTACAATAAAATGTGAAATATTCCTCATCCTATCTTTCACAAATTGTCCGATCTGACTCAGATCATCCATTTCTGTTAATGGAGTAGGGATTAGATACAGTTTTCCTTTCATCCTTAAATACTAAAGTTCCTTTTGATGTGGCTTGACATCTAATCTTTCGAGAAGTCGCGAAGTAATTCTCAAGAAATCCATTTCCGTAATCACGCCTACCAGCTCGCCTTTCTCAATTACCGGTAAACAACCTATTTTATGCTGTCGGAATAATTTTAAGGCATCCATGATGGTGGCTTCCTGAGAAATTACGATGGGATCTTTAATCATAATATCTTCAACAAGCGTAGGTTTATTATTATTAATATTTTTCTTCGTATAATGTCTCATTAACAATCGCAATGAAACCAAGCCTACTAAATTACCATTTTTATCCTCTACAGGAGTGTACCTGATCTTCCGCCAGTCCATTAATTGCGCTGCCATTTCAATAGCATCATCTCTTCTGACTGTAATTAAATCTGTTTCCATAAATTCGACAACCTTTAATGAGCTCGGGCTGTAATCATGCAGGTCGTCGGGATTGGGTGATTTCCATGTGTGCACTGGTTCTTCTTTTTCTTGTTTTTGAATAATGGATGCCGTTAATACTGTCAATGCTTCGTCATTACCTACCTCTTTTGCTAATTTCGTGTAACCTCTCAGCATCCATCGGGCTCCATTCATATGCGCTTTCGTCCTCTCCTCAATTACACCCAGATATCTGTCAATGTCTGAAGTATCTATATTTCGTATTTCGAGACCTCTTCTCGCCAGTGGCAATAATTCCTGTAAAATCAAATCCTTGGCAGCAAATTTTTGATCATTAAACCAATTAAATTTGGTATCAATACCGAATTGTGCTGCCTTCGCAATATTGTCCCTACAATCCTCGAAACCCATTAATCCACTTACATCATCATGCAATTCTCCCATTCCGGACATGCAGCCTAGCCAGAAAGCAGCGTTGGAGACCTCATCAATAACTGTCGGACCTGAAGGTAGCACTCGGTTTTCTATCCTTAGGTGGGGTTTGCCATTGGGAGAAATGCCATAACAAGGCCTGTTCCACCTGTACACTGTAGAGTTGTGAACTTGCAGCGCTTGCAATTTGGGAACCTGACCTTTTTTGATTTTTTCTAAGCTATCCTCTTCTACATCCCCCGCCAATAAGACTCTAAATCTGGCAATATCCTCTTTGTAAATTTCCATGATAGAGGATTTCAGCCACTCCTTACCGAAAGAAACACGGGGAGCCATCTCTCTCATGTGGTCGTGCGTGGTTCTGGTATCTATAGATTGTTGAAAAAGTGCAATCCTGGATTCATGCCACAGTCTACGTCCGAAAACGATAGGAGAATTAGCTGAAATTGCCAGCACCGGAGCAGCTAAAGCCTGAGCAATATTATAATACTTAGCAAATTCCGCAGGTGATACCTGAAAATGAACCTGAAAACTTGTATTACAAGCTTCAAGAAGAGGAGAATCATGTCTCACCAACAGTTCATCGACTCCGGAAAGCCTTAATTCGTAGAAATTTTGCTTCAATTGCAAGTTTATAGCCTCCATTAAGGCGCGATATCTCGGCTTAGGTGTAAGATTCTCATACTTCAAATCCACCTTTCTAAGCGTGGGCAATATACCGGTGAGGATAATTTTGATTCCCATAGGACCTAATCGCTCGCGGATCATATTCAATTGATAAACATTTTCCTTTTCCAAATCACTGAGGCAGGATCCGACAAATTCTCTTGGTGTAAGATTGGTTTCTAAATTAAATTTAGCCAATTCGGTCTCTACATATGGCATATCTGTCATTACTGCCAAGGCTTCCTCGACCACGCAAGCGGGCTTGTAATTCACGGCATCAACCATAAACATCTCCTGCTCGGCGCCAATCCTCGTTATATCAGTTTCAAACCAGTCATTATCTATCATATATTCCAAGGCCTGGACATCGTCCAATAACGATCGAACGAATTTATTCATCTGATCAACCTCCTGTATTAAAGAAACATTTTGCTCTCCCATGAACTTTTTTAAAAGATTTTAAATTATTCTGCGTTACCACTGTATCAAACTTAAGAATATCTTTAATTTTGATTTCGAAAGCTAATTAAATTTGTTGAAATAATAATGATTCGATTGAAAAAATCTTATTCCTTAATTTTTATTCTATTTTCTATAATCCTTTTGTCCTCTTGTCGAAAGGAAGATGAGGTTTTGTTTTTTATGGATTTTGAAATTCCTGAAGTAATAAATGCAGGACTGAATCCTATCGACGCTCATTTTTATAATTTTAGAAATGTACCAACAAATTTTGCAACCCTAATGGAGGCCCATAATCTTGACACCACTCAAAATTATGTGATTGAACCGCACAGCGCTGAATTGTTTGGAATATTTAATGAAGGGGATTATAATTTCATTCGCGATTTAAAAATTTTCCTCATTCCTAATACGGAGCCTAATAAAAAAGTAGAGATATTTTCAAGAGAAAATGTACTTCCCAATACTCGAAATCAATTAATTATTTTCCCCTGGCAGATAGATTTAAAGGATTATTTAGTTCACAGAGAGACGCAATTTCTACTACAATTAAATCTCCGAGCTGCCAGTCCCACATCCATCGAAACCAGGGTTCGAATTAAATTTCAAGTGAGAAAAATAGAGTAATTATTAGCACTTTACATTCAGTAAATTAATTTCGAAGTGCTACAATAAACCTATAATCGACTTTAGTGTTTAGTCAAAAAAAATCATGTCTGATATACTTGAAGCACTTAATTGGAGATACGCCACTAAAAAATTTGATCCTTCGCGGAAACTTGAGGAGGAAAAATTAAGTACAATCCTTGAATCTATCAGATTAACAGCTTCTTCTTATGGCTTGCAACCTTATCAAGTAATTGTCGTTTCCAACCAACAATTGAAATCAAAGCTTCGTATCGCTTCATTTAATCAAAGTCAGGTGGAAGATTGCTCACATTTCATCATTTTGGCAACTGAAACGAATGTGGACGAAGAATATATAGGTTCTTATATGAATAAGGTTGCAGAAAAGAGGGCTCTGGATAGAGAAGTGCTCAACCCTTATGAAAAATACATTTCCAAGATTATTACCCAACTGCCGGAAAGTGATGC
>CALCSX010000319.1 GCA_937894165.1 uncultured Saprospiraceae bacterium
AAGCGACCTCAGCGCAAAACCCTTCGCCATAGAACTGGGAATGGTAACAGATCAAGTGAATGAAATAGTAGCGCTTGCAGAGAAGAATGGCGCGACACTTCTTGAGGCAGCCAAAGTAAAACCTTGGGGACAAACCGTTGCCTACATTAGAGATTTGGATGGTTTTTTGATTGAGATTTGTACGCCGGTAGGTTAATAATTCAGTAAATAATAGTTTTCTTCAGAGAAAACATTTAATTTTTCATTAACTTACATTCGTGAGCAGTCTTGAAATTTAAACTCACTCTATGGATATTTTAAAATTTTTAGTGATATTATCTCTAATTTTCAGCACTTCAAATCAACAGAATAAAGACATCATTTATCGACTTGATGGATCAACTATATTTGCTTCCGATTTGGATAAAAGTGTACAAGACCTGATTCACGCAGCATCCGTGAGTGGCTTTACAATTACTATATTTAATCAAGATACTGTTAAATATCAAAAAGCATTTGGCTATTCAAATATAAGTACAAAAGATAGTCTTCAATTATCCCATGTTTTTGATGGTTTATCTTTAACAAAGGCAGTTTTTGGTTTCATCGCCGCCCAATTGGCTGATGAAAAAATCTTGGACCTTGATAAACCTTTGCAGGATTATTTAAATGTTCCAATACCGGAAATGCACTTTGAAAAGAAATGGCGGGGATTCAAGAATCTAGCTGATGACGAACGGGTATAAAAAGATCACCGCTCGCATGTGCCTCTCTCATACCATAGGACTGCCTAATTGGAGATGGGTGAGTCGTACCGGTGAATTTACGCCGGAAGGAGAACTTCACTTTTATTTCGACCCGGGAATAGAATATAGTTATTCAGGAGAGGGATTAATGTTATTGCAGTACGTCATCGAAGAAATTACCGGAAAAAGTATGGATGTAATTGCACAAGAGCGGGTATTTGATCCTTTAAAAATGGATATGACGAGTTTTATTCATCAGCCTCGCTTCGAAAATAAATATTGTAATGGACATGATAAAAAACAGCAAGTTCTCGAAATAGATATTTCCGATGAAGTTTCTGTAGCCGGATCAATGAGCACTACTGTCAAGGATTACTCTAAATTTTTAGAGCATATTTTTTACCTTGAAAAGAATAAGTCTCCGATAACGAAAAAGCTTTTTGAACCAAATATAAAAATACACTCTAAGAAGCAATTTGGTGAATTGTCTTTAGAAAAAACAGATGAAAATCAAGATATAAATTTAAGTTACGGACTTGGCTGGGGGATATTTACAACTTTTCATGGACCCGGATATTTCAAAGAGGGTCATGGGGAAGGCTTTCAGCATTATTCTGTCATTTTCCCACAAAAAGGGATGGGAATTCTTTTGATGGCCAATAGTGATAATGCTGAAAGTATTTTTAAAGAAGTGCTGGAAATAGGAATTGGAGATATTTATACCCCTTGGTTTTGGGAAGATTACATACCTTTCAATGAATAAATCATGTTTGTTGTTTGTTTTTCTGATTTATTATCTTTGTAAATTATAGAGAAGCATATTTACCATGTACAAATTCCTGGAATCAGACCGACTTGTTATTCGCCCCATTCATATAGATGACAAGGAATTTATGTTTAGATTGGTCAACTCAGCGGGATGGCTGACTTTTATCGGGAACAGGAATATCAACACTAGCGCGGACGCCGGAAATTACATTCAAAAGATCATCGACAACGAGAAGTATTTTTATAGTGTGTTTGCAAGAAAAGATTCGGGAGAGCCAATTGGAGTGATATCATTTATTTATCGAGAGAATTATGAATATCCTGACTTTGGCTTTGCCATATTACCGGAATTCGAGAGAAAGGGCTATGCTTTCGAAGCCGGCAGCAGGTATTTGCATGAAATTATTCAAGAGAATATTTGTCCCGTGATTTTGGGGATCAGCAAGCCGGAAAATCATAAATCATTGGACTTGTTGAAACGATTAGGTTTTGAGTTCATGGAGAACAGAACTGTTGATGATTTAAATTTGGATATTTATTCACTGAAAATTAAGGAAAGAGAAGAGCTTTAAAATTTTCCGGTAAAACACTATAAATTATGATGACAGCAATCAATCCAAAATTACCAATGAAGGACAAATCATTGACCAAAAATTTTTATATAAATCAAATGAAATTTGAAGAGCTTGGTGACTATGGTGATTATTTAATAGTTCGAAAGGAAAATATTGAAATTCACTTTTTTGAGTATAAAGATTTAGATCCAAGTGAAAATTATGGTCAAGTATACATCAGGACTAATGATATTGATAATTTGTATAGAAATCTTATCAATGATGGTATAGAAATTCATCCTAACGGGAACTTGCAAATTAAACCATGGGGGCAAAAAGAATTTTCGATTTTAGATCCGTGTAATAATTTATTGACTTATGGACAAAATATTTAAATTTCAATTCTTAATCCTTTAGGTATATTTTAATGTTCTATAAACTATGAAGCGATAAACAGCTGAAGGTTTATAGAGTTTATAGGGTTTATAGAGTTTATATTATTGTTCCAAAAAACACCGATAAACAACATGGTGATAAACTGCGCAGCACATAAACACCGAAGGGATAAACAGTGGAACGATAAACTGCTAATGGTTTATGGGATTTATAATAGTGTTCCAATAAATAGCAAAGCATTCGACAGTTCACGTATAAACAGTGAAACGATAAACAACAACGTGATAAACGCGCAGCGATAAACACCAAAGGTTTAGAGAGTTTAGAGGGTTTGGAGGGTTTAGAGGGAACGTTCCAATGAACAACGCAGTGCTAAACAACGCAGTGCTAAACAGTGAAACGATAAACTGCGAAGCACAAAGATAAACCGCGAAGCAATAAACTGCGAAGCAAAAGAGTGAAACGATAAACGCGAAGCAATGATATACATAACTCAATTAATATACATAAAAGAAGGTCAAGAAAAAATCTTCCACCAATTTGAAGATATAGCGCTTCCATTAATTGCCAAATATAATGGGCGATTATTATTGCGACTTCGACCTCATGAGGAGAGTTTTATAGAATATAATATTGAGAAACCTTATGAGGTTCATCTGGTCGAATTTGACAGGGAGGAAGACTTTGAAGCCTTCAAACATGACAAGGATCGCCAAAAATTTCTACATTTGAAGGTGAAATCGATCAAATCTGCCTTTTTAATTAAAGGTGAAAAGGTGTAGGAATAGTTTCGCAGGTTGAAAAAGAAGTACGATATAACGTCGGGATAAATCAATAACAATCGCAATAAACAACTAGTGATAATCAGTGCAACGATAAACTTCTATAGAGTCAAAATTCTTGTTCCAATAAACGCCTAATAATAAACACGAAGGCGGGTGTCGAAAACTTGATTCACAACTTGGTCATTATTTCATGATCTCAATTGAATGATAGAAAATATTTTCATTTCAATAGTTATCTTTGATCACAGAGTGACAACCAAGCCCCGAATGGGGCGAAATATCAAAGCCCGGGGTATAGCCCCGGGACAAATCATTAAAAATTTAGGTTTTGGCGGGATTTTTGCCCGAAGGAAGCAAAAATCATGACAAAACCGGGTTCTAGTAGATTTTTCATTTAAAGAAGTATATCTATAAACAGCTTGCGATAAACACCGAAGGGCTAAACAGTGCAACGATAAACTATTATAAGGTATATATTCTTATTCCAATAAACAATCTATACTATGAATCAAAATACCAATATTTCATTGCCTCCCCATCTGCAAGAAGTAAAGAAATTAGTATTCGATAAAATCAAACGGAAGATAAGCGGTCTACAAATAAATGCCGAAAGTTACGACTACGAAGCTTGCTCCTTTCAGCTAAATGATCATTCTATCATCTTCAGAGTATCAAAAATCACCCCCACGAAAACTGGGCAGTTTGTAAGTATCTGGAAGAGAAATGAAGAAGGAGTAACTGCCCCTTTAGATGAGTCAGATAATTTTGATTTTATAATGATTGCATCCAAAAAGAAGGATAAAATGGGGCTATTTATTTTCCCTAAAGCTGCTTTGGTCGAACAAGGTGTTATATCAAATGCCGAGAAAGGCGGAAAACGAGGCATCAGAGTCTATCCGCCTTGGGATATGGTGATTAGTACACAAGCAATTAAAAGTCAAGGATGGCAGATAGATTATTTTATATTTATACTGCCAAATTGTGAGATGGATTTGGATTTAGCTAAAGTAATATTGTGTCCAAATAGAGATCTGAAAACACCCCCCCTATGAGAAAAATCCTAATAACAGGTGCCCGGAAATGTAGGCCTTGAAGTGATTCGATTCTTATACAATTCTACTGAAAGAAATAGGTTAGTGGTTGGCATCAGAAATATTGAAGAAGCCAAGAGATTTTTCAAAGATTATCCCGAACTTGAATATGTAGTCTTCGATTTCGAAAAACGTGAGACCTTCGAACCCGCCTTCTTCGGGGTAGATAGAGTTTTCCTTTTAAGACCTCCGCACATTTCCGATGTCGAAAAATATTTTGTTCCCTTGTTTACTTCGATGGTCGAAAATAAAATTAAAGATATCGTCTTCCTTTCTGTCCAAGGAGCTGAGAAGAGCAAAACTATACCCCATAATAAGATCGAAAGATTGATAGAAAAGTATGGATTTGACTTTATTTTCCTGCGCCCGGGCTATTTTATGCAGAATTTGACGACTACACTTTACCGGGATTTAAAAAATAAAAGGGAGATTATTTTGCCGGCAGGAGATGCTAAATTCAACTGGATAGATATTGCAAATATTGCAGAAGTGGCAGCCCTCCTGCTCGACAAGTTCAATGAATACAAAAATCAAGCCTATGAAATCACAGGATTGGAAAACGATAATTTTGCTCATGTTGCTTCATTGATCAATGAGGTTGTCATAAAACCTATTCGATATCGAAATGTTAAACCCTTTCAGTTCTATTGGATCAAAAAGCGGGAGGGCATGGCGTCGGGATTTATCATTGTAATGATTGTCCTTCACTTTTTGCCGAGATTTCAAAAAGAACCGAGAATTTCAAACTTTTTTGAGCAATTAACCGGCAGAAAACCCACGAATTTGAGGACATTTATTGAACGAAATATAAAGATATTGGAATAGTGTTTTTATTTTTATTCAGATTTTAATAATAAATGAACTACCAGACTTTTCAATCTCATTCCGACCTGAAGGCATTTGTGAAATGTTACTGGATACTCGAAGTGCCGAGTGAAATAGATGCGCCTAAACAGAGAATTATGCCCGACGGCTGTATAGAAATGATTTTTACGCCGGGAGATGAAATGTAACGGTTCACTTCTGAGAAAAATATCAACCCACCTTCTTCAATCGAATACAAAATGTAGTCCCTGAATTCACCACCGAACTCTTGACAAAAATCCTGCCTTCATGGTAATTGTCAATTATTCGCTTAGAAAGTGACAATCCCAGCCCCCAACCCCTCGTCTTAGTACTGTAACCCGGCTCGAAAACCCTCTTGAAACTGCTCGGCGGAATGCCTTTGCCCGTATCAGATATATCGATCATCACATATTCCCCCTCCAGATGGATTCTGGCACTGATCTCCCCGCGCCCGTCCATCGCATCAAGCGCATTTCTCATCAAATTCTCAAGTACCCAGTTGAAAAGATGTCGGTTGATATTGACAAGTATGGGAGGATTCATTTCCGGCTTAGGGAAATTGAAAACCACATTTTTAGGAGATCGTTTTTCCATGTATTCCTTGCAATTTTCCAATTCTTCATAAATATTAAGACTCGTCAAGTCCGGTGAAGAGCCAATTTTCGAGAATCTATCCGCCACTAATTCCAGCCGCTGAATATCCTTCCTTAATTCCTCGATAATATTTCGATTTTCATCATCCTCCTCCGCAATAGTAGTATCCAAATATTCTACCCATCCCATGATAGCGCTGATAGGTGTGCCGAGCTGATGCGCTGTTTCCTTTGCCAGCCCTACCCAAACTCTATTTTGCTCAGCTTTACGCGCATAGGAAAATCCCAGATATCCAATCAGAATAAAAGAGCCTAGCAATCCTATTTGAAAGAAAGGGAAATAAGTCAGTAAAGTTAATGCTATAGAATGCTTATAATAAATATACTGAACAAACTCTGTAGTCCTGATTTCAATTGGCTCAATGCCTGAATTAACCATCCCAACAAGCTCTTTCTTCAGGTAAGCCATATCCTCCAGCCTTGATTCCGGGAAATTTTTTGCCTCCAGCACGTTGCCCATCTCATCTACCCAAATGATAGGAATACTGTTATTGGCGCTGATCACATCTGTCTGCAAAGTGATGTCCATACTTGACATGTCCTCATCACTAATATTATCATTCAGGGATTGAACGGCCTTGACATACAACTCCATTTTGCTCCTCTCACCTTCTTTCAATTCATCGGCAAGATAGGAAGTGTAAAGCATCGAAATAATCAGTATAATTATTCCGCCGATCAAAAGAAATATTTTCCACCTGGATTTCTGTTTATAAATATCCATATTTTTCCGCAATAGCAATTCTACCCAAAGAACGATAAAATCCTGTTAATTATATAGTCTCAGCAATAAAAGCAAATTTAGTGCTTAATTACCGCATCGTACAATATCTCAACTGCATGAACGCTAGTCACTCCGGTTCCATCCCAAATCTGATGCCGGCAACTCGTCCCTGTGGCACAAATAATATCGTCCTTCCCACTATTTCTCACCGCAGGAAACAGTATTTCTTCTCCAATTTTCTGACTCAATTCATAATGATCCTCCTCGAAGCCAAAAGAACCCGCCATCCCGCAACATCCGGAGGGAATCCTCTCGACGGCGTGACCTTTCGGGACGGAAAGCAGAAAAAGTGCTTTCTCGAAATTCGAGAGAGATTTTTGGTGGCAATGCGCATGGTATTTTATACTTCTAGGCACCTCATCAAATTGATCAGAACTTATCCTTCCCGCATCAAACTCTCTTTGCAAAAATTCCTCAATAGTGAATGTATTTTGACTTATGCGTACTGCGTCTTGTTGCGCTTTCCCCCGGAGTAATTTAGGATATTCATCGCGAAAGGTTAAAATAGATGAAGGTTCAATACCTAGCAATGGTCGAGCAACATTCACTCTGGCTGAATAAATTCCCACATTATATTGCGCCAAACGCTTGGCCTGATCCAATGCTCCCTTCGAAATTGCCGCCCTTCCGCTCTCTCTATTATTTAAAAATTCTACGCCATATCCCAGTTCGTTCAATAAAAGAACAGTCTTTATGCCAATTTCGGCATCCAGCAAATCTGTGAATTCATCGACAAAAATATAGACTTTAGACCCTTGATTTTTACCGATTTTCTTAGCATTTCTATTCAACCATGCGCGAAATGTTCCTTTACTTAAAGGCGGTAATGACCTATCAGCATGAAAACCGACCATTTTCTTGATTCTGCCCTCAAAACGAGCATTTATTTTATTAAATAACCATGGCCATATACTTCCTACCTTGTATAAGCTGTAAAAGTTCACAATGAAAAAATCACTGATTTTTCGCTTGTTTTTGCCGGATTTATAATACTGGTAAAGATATTCAGACTTGTATTTCGCCATATCAACGCTCGAAGGGCATTCGCTCAGGCAAGCTT
>CALCSX010000320.1 GCA_937894165.1 uncultured Saprospiraceae bacterium
CCTATAAATAAGCCAAAAATAAATTCACCTTTGATACTATTAACGATTAATACCATACCCGGGATTACCATCAATCCCATAAATACTTCCAATTTACTAATTCGAGTTTTAAAAACCAATGGTTCGATCAAGGCGCTAAAAAACGCAGCTGAAGATATCCCAACTAAAGCCACCGAAGCATTGGCTAATTTTATTGAGCCGTAAAAACTCAACCAGTGCAAGGCAACTATACAACCAATACCCATTAAAATCAACACCTTCTCCTTCGGATATCTCTTGAAAGCTGAAAACCCTCTTAATAAAATCACAAAAGAAATTGAGGTGAGCATCATTCGCCACCATACCAAATCTAATGCTTGTAGTGAAATTAAAGCTCCTAAGATAGCTGTGAACCCCCAAAGAAATACAGAAAAATGAAGTTGAATATAGGATTTTTTGATCTCGTCCATAGCAATAAAATAGCTGGTTTTTGGGAGGTAAAATTTTACATTGTGTTCATTGCAGCCTCAAAATTATAAATTAAAATGAGATAAATATCAAAAAGATATTTTTTGACTCTATAATAAGTATGGATATAAAAAATAAGATTTTATTCATCAACTAAATGAAAGGGATTGCGTTAATTAGAGAAGTTGAAATGAGAATTTTTTCAGGTAATTTTCCTTCTTTATTTTGAAGAAAATATCAGGAATTTGACTTGAGAACTAACAATTTATTCAATGAAAATGCGTAATTTTGCACTTATTAATTGATAATACATTAAGGAGAGATTAGAATGAGCAGACCATTTTGGAAAGAAGAAGAAAGCAGTGTTACTGATGTCGACACATTGGATTTAACTACCTCTAAACTGATAGTTTTAAATGATGAAGTCAATACATTTGATTGGGTAATTCAATCATTAATAGAAGTTCTTAATCACACTTCAGCACAAGCTGAGCAACTTAGTTTAATAATCCATCACAAAGGAAAAGCCATCGTAAAAAATGACTCCTTTGAAAAATTAAAACCTTATAAAGATGCGCTGGTGGAGCGCGGTTTGGGTGCTGTTATAGAAACAGATTAAAATATGGCTATCTTCCCTCATCCTCTCACCTCTGACGAAGATGGAATTCTGGGAATTGAAGGTAATCTTGAACCAGACTCACTACTCTTAGCTTACCATTACGGCATTTTCCCTTGGTATAACTTCAATCAGCCTATCATTTGGTGGTATCCAAAAGATAGATTTGTTATGTTTCCTGACAAAATTTACGTCAGCAAAACAATGGCAAAAGTTTTCAAAACCGATTTTTTTCAGTATTCAATTAACCAATCTTTTCCGGAAGTTTTAGATAATTGCGCTTCAATACACCGAAAAAATCAAGCCGGATCGTGGATAAATTCGGAGATGAGCAAAGCTTATAATAGATTGTTTATCAATGGATATAGCGTTTCAATTGAAGTGTTGAAAGAAGGTCAACTTGTTGGAGGCTTATATGGTGTTTCTATCGGAAAAATATTTTACGGTGAATCAATGTTCAGTAAAATGCCCAATGCCTCCAAAGCGGCTTTTATTTATTTAGCTGTACTTCTGCAGCAAAATGACTATGCTCTTATAGATTGTCAACAAGAAAATCCACACCTTGCTGCACTCAATGCCCAATTTATTGATGAGAAGAATTTTTTTAATCACCTCCACCACAATCGCTGTTATCACATGTACGCAAAACCATACTTAAAGCCTCTCGATAATGAAACCTTACTAAAAGGAGTCAGGGCACTTCGTGAGAAAAGTATTATTGATAGAATCTAAATAAATTACCATAAAGTATTCCGGTAGGCAATTGCCTTTTTTTTTTGATAAAAATTACCTTAGAAGACCTTATCAGAAGGTGAGATCTAAGGATAACACTTACAAACTTGCGCCAGCATTGGAAAATATTGTTCCGAATTAGAAATATTTTACTAAACTTAAATAATCTCCTTGCAGCGATTATTTAAGTTTAGGCATCAAATACTGCCCTGTAAAACTCCTCTCCTCATTTGCCAAAGCTTCAGGAATACCCGCAAACACAAGCTCGCCGCCATGCTTTCCTCCCCCCGGTCCTAAATCAATCACCCAGTCAGCACATTTGATCACATCGAGATTATGCTCCACAACAATAACGGTATGCCCTTTCTCAATCAAGGCATTTAGTGCATACATCAATTTATTAATATCGTGGAAATGAAGTCCTGTTGTGGGCTCATCAAAAATAAATATCATATTTTTTACATTTCCTTCCTTCCCCAGATAAAAAGCTAACTTAACCCGTTGCGCTTCCCCGCCTGACAAGGTTGAACTGGATTGCCCCAGCTTAACATATCCCAATCCGACATCATTTAAAGGCTTAATCCGCTCAATAATATCCTTCTCAGTTTCAAAAAAGGACAATGCCTCCTCAATACTCATATTTAGAACCTCAAAAATATTTTTGCCCTTATATGTGACATCCAATACATCCCTTTTAAACCTTTTCCCTCGACAAGCCTCACATTCCAATTCAACATCTGCCAAGAATTGCATTTCCACAGTAATACTTCCCTCTCCTTTGCACTCTTCACATCGGCCACCCTCCACATTAAATGAGAAATGTCTGGGAGCAAATCCTCTGACCTTGCTCAAATGCTGCTCTGCAAAAAGACTTCTTATATAGTCATAGGCTTTAACATAGGTCACAGGATTTGATCTTGATGACCTCCCTATCGGCTGTTGACTTATCAATTCAATACTATTAACAGCTTTAAGGTCTCCGGATATTGAAAGATAGGATCCCGGCTTATTCTTTGAACTTATAGCTTTCTCAATAGCAACTGCTTCATAAAAAACACTTTTGACCAGGGTACTCTTACCACTTCCTGAAACACCGGTAACTACAGTTAATATGTTGAGCGGGAAAGTAACATCAATATTTTTTAAATTATTGGCATTAATGCCTGTAATAACAATAGATTTTTTCCATAATCTTCGTAATTCAGGCACCGGAATCTTCCGGAATCCTCTCATATAATCCACAGTCATCGACATTCCCTCTTCGGCTTCTGCAATTGTCCCACTGTAGACGACCTCTCCGCCATGCACTCCCGCAGCAGGCCCAATATCTAACAAATAGTCAGAATGTTTTATTACATCCTCCTCGTGCTCTACGACTATTACTGTATTGCCCAGATCTCTTAATTCAAATAAAACATCGATCAGCTTATCAGTATCTTTCGGATGCAAGCCTATACTCGGCTCATCTAAGAGGTACATTGAATTGGTCAAATTACTGCCCAGCGTTCTTGTAAGATTAATTCTTTGGGTCTCTCCACCTGACAAGGTGCCCGCCAATCTATCTAGGGTCAAGTAGCCTAAACCTATTTGGTCCATAATTTCGAGACGGTTTGCAATTTCAGTTAAAAGTCGGTGGGCAATTTTGAAATCATGATCCGAGAGTTCTAAATTTTTAAAATGAACTCTTAACTCATCAATTGGCATATTCATTAAATTGCCAATATGCAATCCTGCAATTTTTACATATAATGCTTCTTTTCGCAATCGAAATCCCTTGCAATTATGACACTTTGTCTTTCCCCGAAATCTTGCCAGCATTACCCTATTTTGGATCTTATAGGTTTGCGCCTCCAACATTTCAAAGAATTTATTAATGCCTTCAAAATGTGAACTACCCTCCCACAATATATCTTTTTGCTCTTGTGACAATTCTCTGTAAGGTTTATGAACAGGAAGATCAAGCTTATGAGCATTGCGCAAAACTTCATTGAGCCATTCAAGTCCCTTCTCTCCCGTCCACGCTGCAACAGCCTTTTCATAAATACTTATGGTCTGGTCCGGAATAACTTTATCTTCATCTATGCCCAAGGTTCTTCCATAACCTTCACACACCGGGCAAGCCCCGAAAGGGTTGTTATAATTAAATAACTGAGGGGTTAATTCAGGAAATTCAATACCATCTAACTCAAAACGGGTGCTGAACTTATAGTCTTTGTCTCCAATTATTTCCACAAAAGTCTCTCCTTCACCTTCACTCAGAGCTGTATTAACTGAATCCGCTATTCGTTTTGCATTATCTTCATCATCCATTGTGCTCACAAATCTATCTATCAATAAAGATAAATCCCAACCTAAATCTTGGATGGTTTTTTCTGTATCTACATCTTCCATTTCTAGGATATCCTGAATAGATCTTATTTCATTATCCAGTCTTATTCTAGTAAAACCTCTTTGTAACAATAAGTCTAAAACCTTTTTAACGGGTCTCTCGAAGTCTCTACGATGAATCGGGATGAACAACTGCATTTTGGTTCCTTCAGGTTGTCCAAGAATAAAATCTACGACATCTGAAACACTATGCCTCTTTACTTCTTTCCCGGAAACAGGCGAAATCATTTTACCTACTCGCGCATATAATAGTCTCAAATAATCATTCAATTCTGTCATTGAGCCTACAGTAGACCGCGCATTAGCACCACTTACTCTTTGTTCAACAGCAATAGCCGGGCAAATACCTTGAATATAGTCTACATCCGGCTTTTTCATCCTTGTAAGGAATTGTCGAGCATAGGAAGATAAACTTTCCACATACCTCCGCTGACCTTCCGCATATAAAGTTTCCATGGTTAGACTTGACTTGCCCGAACCGGAAACCCCAGTTATTACTATGAATTTATATTTCGGAAGAAGAACATCAATATTCTTAAGATTATTAGATCTTGCCCCCTTGATAAATATATGGGTCCTTTCATTAAAATCAGGGAATCGTCCCTCCACCTCTCCTTTTAACTCAATATTTTCTTGCATACTGCAAATATAAACAGAAGGTCAAATTGAATGTTCATCTATGATTTTTTTTAATACTAAAAATCCAAATAATTTTTATTCGAGTAAATCTTTTGTAGACCTTAATTCCTATTTAGAAAAAATTAAATATTTTTTTTGAAAGTTTGCTTGAAATTAAATTATAATTTCTTTATAATTGCATAAGAATCTTAAAATGGATTTAAATTTGATCAGTCAAGTTAAAAAAAAGTTAAGATTTTTTATTATTAAATTATTTTTGTTATCTTCGGTTTATAATAATTAAATTCTTTAAACTAAATCAAATAGCCTATAGCGTTTTAACTTCTACACGATCTCACAATTATTATTTTATTAAACAAAAAAGTGGATTGCTATGCAAGTTAAAACACAAACTGACCAACAGTTAATTAACCTATATTTAGGTGGAAATGAAAGGGCTTTTGAAGAATTACTACACAGACATAAAGACAAGATTTACACTTCTATTTATCTTTTTGTCAAAGATCATGCAAAAGCAGAGGATATTTTTCAAGAAGTATTTATCAAAATCATTGATACATTAAGAAGAGGCAAATATACCCATGAAGGTAAATTTGTCCAATGGGCTATGCGAATTGCCTATAACAAATGTGTCGATCAATTTAGAAGGAAAAAAAGAAGACCTACTGTTTCTCCAAGTGAAGAATTCGATATTTTCGATATTTTGGAAGCACCGGACGAAACAATGGAATCTTTATTGATTAAAGATCAGACATCCAGTAAAATTAAAATGCTTATTAATAATCTTCCTGAAGATCAACGTGAGGTAGTTATTTTAAGACATTATGCTGACTTGTCTTTTAAAGAAATCGCCATCCTTACGAGAGTGAGCATTAATACTGCCCTAGGTAGAATGAGATATGCTCTTATTAACATAAGAAAAATGATAGAAGAGAAAGAATTAGTTCTTCAATAAAATTATGTTGAGATCTTAACAATCTACTCTATTGTATTAATAAATAATAAAAGGACCGTTTGAATATCATATATATATACAAACGGTCCTTTATTTTAACTCATAATTTTTTACATCTTAATCAACCGAACTAATCGTTTAATCTTAGAATCCGGAATATAGGCTAGGTAAGTGCCCGCCTGAAACCTGGCTAATGAAATAATTCCTTTGTGTCCGTTATTAAATTGGGCTAGGTATTCATGAGTAATTGTATTTCCATTTATATCTAGTATAATAACTTTTACCCTTGGATCAACTATTCCACTGTCTTCAATTTCAAAAACAAATGCGCCATTTTCCGAAGGATTTGGATAAACCGTTATATTCATTTCCACATAATCTTGTCTTATCGAAGATGAAATAAAATCTACTTCAACGGAAATAACTGTTTCGCATCCTTTGGCGTCCCGGATAATTATGGAGTAATTACCTGGTATTAAATCGTTAAAAACAGGAGATGTTCTCCATGTTTCACCATTGTCCAAACTAAACTCAAATGGACTAACACCTGATACTATCTCAACCAATATATCTCCATCATTAACTTGAGGTCCTGACGCAGGATTGGATGTTGCGAATGCAGCCAAATTACATGGTAAACTAGCACAGAAAGAATTAATTTCCTCAAAACCAAAGAATGCATTAATCATTCCGGCCAAAACTTCACCAAACTCATTTCTGATAACATAATTCCCGGGTGATTCTAATCCATCACCATAGCTATCATAAATCGTAAATACGAAACAACTATCCTTATTTAAACACCAGTCTGAAGTAACCAATGCCTCAATAAATGAGTCATCGTTATAAGATTCATTTACATATAAAATTTCCCCATTATCCGTTTCCAATTCCCATGTAGTTTCATAACTATAAAAATCCAGTTGTAATTCCAAAGTGATTACTTCTCCATTTTCTACAAATTCTACCTGTGATTGCAACCTGTCGTTCTCGATATTTTGATCTTCTACACCATTGGGCTTGGTAATATGGAAGTCAATGGAATTGATACCCGTGATAAGGTTATTTAAATTTAAGATGATATCTTCAGATGCTTTTGTAATAAGTTCCCCAATCCAATCTACCGCAAAAGTGTCAGCGTTATTTAGAATATATTGTAGTGTAAAATTGAAAATAGTATCTGTTCCCTGATTAGTAACCGTCAATGTTGTTGTCAATGAGTCAGCACAGCTTCTTTCAGCCAAAAACTTACTTATTTCCATATCAAACTGAGGCAATTTTCGAATTTCTCTCGATAGCGTATCATTTTGAATATTCTGATCTTCTTCATAAATGGTGAATACTTTAAAGTCGTAGCTTCTTATGTTTGCTAAATCTAAAGTATCAGAAAAGGCATGTATGTAGACATCGTTGCTGAATAGAGTGTCAATTTCAGCTAATTCAATTTTCTCAATTCCACCATCAAGTACAAATCCCACAGAAAAATTTGAAACCGGCAAAACACCTACATTTCGAATTTCTACAACCAACTTTTCTTCACTTCCCAATTCACTTGAATTCACAGGTGAAATAATTGCGGTTGCAGCAAGATCTAAGGAATCGCGAGTCAAAATAAAATTAACAATACTTGTTCCATAACTGCCATTCAATTTTACATATTCCCCGGTAAACCAAAATGAGCCATCCAAGGGATCTACTGACATTCTAGCATAATCACCAAATCTGTCATTTCCGTTCCCTCTAACGCCTTCACCGGTAGCAAATTCAAACTCCTCAACTGTCATTTCGCCTAATGGGTCATCAACTAGTCTTCCTGTATACCTCAATGAAGCGAATTTATCCGTACCCCCTACGGAATAACCCAATGCAATATCACCCTTTCCATTTATACTAATAGCTGGTATAAAGCGATTATAATCATCATCCGGAGCATAAGTACCCTGCTGATATAAACTCCACTCTTTTTCGCCAGGATACCTTCTTAATTCAGTCCATCTAATTCCCGACAGATCGGTTGCTGCTCTTGCTGAAAATGCTAAAACAGCACTCTCGTGTGTTCCATAATTCCAATAAGCAATATTATGCATTATTATAGTCATGATACCATCAATGCCCTGCTCAGTCCCCGGTTGCGGAATACATGCAAATCCACCGCCTTGAACCACACTACAGCCATCCGAGTTATAAGCTGAAACCGGAAGAGAAGTTAAATTGGCAGAGGTATTATTTGGATTCTCCCAATCAATATCTAATCCCCAAACTTCAAGAACGTCTTCTGTATTACCGTTTCCCCATGAATCATCATTCAGTCTCACTACATAGGCAGTATTAGAAGGAGGTGGTGTTGGACTGTTCCAATCCATGGGTGTCGCCACCGGAAATCCACCTTGAATTCGTGGTAGACTAATCAACTGAACATCAACATTTTGGTTACCGGCTAGCAATTGTTGTCTATTAATTGCATGAACTGGATAAGAATTACCGAAGACACCATTTGTCGTTATAATATAGGACTCATTCCAAATCCCATATTTAGGATAATCCGCCCAATCTTGTGTATTAAAGGAATAGAGAAACCAGCTTCCCAAAGGATCTGAAGTTTCTGAAACTCCGAATAATACCTCATCTATATTCGCTAAATCAGTGAGAAGCCATCTTTCAGCAGCCTCATCGTACAATACCACTGGATCAGAAAATGACTGTTTATTGATTTGGCTCCAAATAGTATTTCCTGCAATTGGCTCCGTTACTGCAGTGCCGTCCTTAGCAAAAATTTGAAGCCAAGTAGCATTGACAATCTGAATATAATGGTCTTTACTGGCATCACCATTGGTATCAGGCACGCCTATGTCTGTAAATTCTTCCGAGATCCCCTCTAAAGTGACTCTAGGTAAAACTGACAGGAAGCCGGAGCCTCTATCGACTGTTTTTTGTCGTATAGGGTCTTCTATAAAATCAGCCTGATTAGGATTATAAGGTCTTCGATAATTTATAAAGTTAGGCGGCACTTCTCTAACCTTATTGGCTTTGATCATGTCTCTTTTTTCTTTGGCTGTCGCCTTTACCGAAACCAACTCTCGAAGTGGTTTAGATTTGCCTAAATATTCGATTTTCATCTCTTGTGCCCCGCTGGAGGTAGTTTCCTGAGCAATTATAGCGTTATTTGAAGAACCGAAAATGAAAATAAATACTAAAATGAAAAGTAAAAATGACAGATTACATTTTGTGGTCATGTTTAGGAATTGATAAAGTGAAACCAAATTAAAATTATACCCTATCATTAAAATTTAAACTTTGCACACAGTTTCGACTGCATGACAATAATCTTAATGAATTCCCGACAAAATATAAAAAATACAATTAAAACAGTGTATTTTTATTAATAAATATAAAAACATTTAACTATAGGGGCGATGTTTCCTCATAATAATGATAAGGAATTATATGGTTTGTAGCATTAACAGTTCTAATTCAGGGTAATAGTCTCAATGACCGTCTCGTCTTGGAGGTGGAGTTCCGGCAAATTTCCCTATTGTCAAGAAGGTCAAAATACCAAAAATCACAATAATAACTATGGCGATAACTTTTGCAATCATGGGATCCATTGCTGTTTGCTCATCAGCGAGGGTTGATAATAAGTATACCCCAAAAATTACGATGGCCATATAAAATATGGTTGAAAGTATCAGTTTAGGTTTTGTTGGGTTGATTCTGGGAGTTGTCATAATCTTAGATTTTAGAGTATCTCGAATAATTTCAGACTTATATGTCCAAATTATTAGTAAAACGACAAAAGAAGATTAGGGGTTCATTTTAACCAAACATTGTGTCTTATATCGAATCAATGATTCAAAATAGAAGTGTTCAAAAAGGATTTTTATATTCCTTCATAACGTTAATTTGTGCTTGTATTTCATATTTATGAATGAAGTGAGAAGTTGAAAATATTTGCGATCGATTAAGCAATTCTTTTAGAAATTTTTTCCTGGCAATTCTGAAAAGGAAATTAGGTAAATGAGAAAATTCTTTTCGGATATTTTCAGCATATTCCTTATAAGCTGCTGTGGGATAGCCCAAAATAGCCATGTCAAGGTCTAAGAATGTGTCCATAATAAAATTACCGGTCAATAGGTGGTTTTGTGAGCTTAGAATCATTGAATGCACTAATAAGTCTTGATCAAAATCGGTAAATTGTATTACTTTCATGAATTCTTCGGCACTTTTCTCTTCATTGTCTGATCGTCCGGGAATGTAAATATAATCATGATAAAAAATGGCAAAATGGACTGCATCTTTTTTGTCATCCGGAAAACCAATTACTTCTTTGAAATCTGTCAGAAGATTTTCTAAATGATCAAGATTGTGGTAATATCTTGATTTGGCATTATACCTATTTTTTAGATTCTGCCAACATTCCCGAATATATTCCTCATCAGGAGTATAACGCAGAAATAATTGGCTAAATATTTCTTCTAAATCCACCTCATTTAATTTTTATTGGAGTGCCGCTGTCTCCATAAACACCTGATGCTCAAAACTTCTGAAATCTACCGGACTCACTGCACTGATCCCCATATCCTCCATATAAACGCCGTATATGACATCCACTTCGGTCATTGTCAGTTTATTATGGGTGATAATGATAAATTGAGAGTCTTCAGAGAATTTCTTGATGATTTTGTTAAACTTTTCAATGTTGGCATCATCTAAAGGTGCGTCTACCTCGTCAAATATACAGAAGGGAGCCGGCTTCAATAAATACAAAGCGAAAAGCAAAGCCGTAGCTGTCAGGGTTTTCTCTCCTCCGGATAATTGGGATAAACTTTGAGGTTTTTTTCCCTTAGGCTTGGCAGTAATGATAATATTTGATTCTAGGGGGAGATCCGGATTTTCAAGCTGTATATCACAGATATCCTCTTCCGTAAATAAACTTCTGAATACTTCGATGAAATTAGTTCGAACCTGATTAAATGCAGCCAAAAATTGAGAGGTGGCAGTATCCTCTATCTCTTTTATCGTTTGCTCTAAATCAGCTTTAGCTTTGAAAATATCTTCACGCTGGGCTACAATTTCATCGTATCTCAATTTTATCTCGTTGTAAGCTTCCACAGCCATTGGGTTAACTTCCCCGAAATTCTCAAGCTTAGCTCGCAAGGTTTTGATATCGGATTCATATTCCTTCAAATCGATTTCTTCAGCGGTCTTCAGATCATGTAAGGAATCAGGATCAAGATTAAATTCAATCGATACCCTGTCAAGCACGCCCTTCAATTCAAATTTAATCTCATTGCGTTTCTCCTTAAGACCATTGATCAAGCTTTGCGCATCATTTCGTTTCTTATTTTGATTCTTAATTTTATTTTCCAGTTCATGAATTTCCGATCGAAAGCCATAGTAATCCTGTTCAGCCACTGACAGACTAGCCTCTTTTTCCTTCCTCTGATGATAAGTCTCAATTAATTTCTCTTGAAGAGCAACTAATTTATCAGCAATAATGGTCAACTTTCTATCTCGCTCATTGATCGAATTAGTATTTGACTGAATATTTTGCTCTATTTCCGAAATTTTCGAACGTCGAAAATCTATTTCTTTTCGGAAGGTTTCACATAAATTTTGATGTTTAATATATTCAATGCGGGCGGCATTATATCTTTGATTTACTTCAGTTAATTTCTCGGCTTTTTCCTTGACAATAATGTCTTCCTTAGCAATCTGCGAAAGAATTTCTTTCAACTCAGCTCGAAACACAATTAACTTTTCTTGAAATTCTTCATTATCGGCTTGCAGATGAAGAATCTTCTCTTGCACATCCTCCTGCTTTCCTTCAATAATATTTAAAAGATCAGAAGCATTCTCCAGTCTAGTCTTCAATTGCACAAAATCGTTCTCCTTATGCTGGAGCTCTCGTCTGATCTGTTGTATCATCTGAGCGTTGTTGCCGCTTTTTAATTTCGCTCTTTCATCGAGCAATTTTTTTAAGTCAACCTCATGAGCTTTAATGAGAACTTCAGTTTCTGAAATTTCTTTAATCAGATTTTCTAAGTTTTTCTTTCTACCTAATTTCTTTCCCTCAAATAGACCGACAGATCCTCCCCCAAGCCACGCCCCTCTCCTGATCATCTTACCTTCAGAGGAAACCAAAGAAATATTAGAATCGATATTCATGTCGAAATTCTTAACTTCCTCCGATGTGGCAATATAAACTTCACCGAGGAGTAATTTCATTAAATTCTCATATTTAGCATCCACTTTAACGGAATCAATTAAAGATGTAAAATTCGGCTGATCAAATGTTGATTTAACTGCTCTAATTTGATCCAAAATAAAAAAATTAGCTTTGCCTTTTTGCGCATGGGATAGTTTTTCGATAGCCTCCACTGCTAGAGCGGTTGTCTCTACGACATAATAATTTAGATAAGGCTCTAAAAAGGCCTCCACCAGATGTCGTAAACTTGCATCTTCAACATAAATAATATCTGAAAGCAAAGCAACTTCACCCGACCATTGCATATTTTTACTTAAATATTTGATGGATTCAGGAAAGCCTTCCATGCTTTCCACCATGCTTTTGGTCAACTTATACTCGTTCTTTTTAGCATCTAAAGTTCGGTTTAAACTTTGGACTTCCTTCTCCTTGCCGGTAATGGAGGAATCCAAATTTTCAATCAATGCACGACGTGAGTTGTCTTCTTCTTCAAGAGCTTCAAGTTTTCTCGTTAGTTCATTCACTTTAGTGTCGAATTCTTTGAACTTATCCTGCCAGCCACGGATTTCTATTTCTTTATTCTCCTTATCTTTTTGATTGCGCCCTATTTCAGATCTCGCATTGATGATCTGATTATTGTTGACTGCAATGCTTTTTTCTAATTCATAGACTTTTCTCTCTGTCTCACTTTGTTCCTTGAGCACAGATTGCATTCCGGATTGCATGCTACTGTATTCATTCCTGAGGAGTTCTACCAGAAGCTCCTGTTCCTTCAATGTATCAGCCACAGCTTCTTCCGTCTCCTCTGCCTCTGCTAATCTGTGTGTATATTCCTCCAATTCTTCATTTAGATTGAGCAATCGTGCGTTCAAGGAAACAATATCTTTTTGCAGCGTTTCCAATCCTTCCGCATTAAATTTCTGCTCCTGTTCAAGCATTCCTCTATCATTTTCCATGCCTCTGATGGATCCTACTATACTATTTATAAGTTTCTGAGCATCAGATAGATTTCGTTCTTTATCTAAAGTTTCTTTGCGTTGTTTTTCGAGTTGAGCTTCGAGCAGGTTCAGATCAGATTCTAATCGTGAAAACTGCGTGAATTCACTGTCAATTTTCTCCGCTACAGCTGAAATTCTATTATTTAACTCAGTGATTTTCAGACCTGACAATGCAATTGACTTCTCTTTGTATTCTGCTTTAATTAGAAGGTATTTTTCTGCTCGGCGCGCTTGCCTTTCGAGCATCTTCATATTCTTCTCTATTTCAAAGAGTAAATCCTGCACTCTTTCCAAATCCTCAGATGTTGACTTTAGTTTGCTGAGTGTTTCTTTCTTTCGAAGTTTATACTTGGAAATTCCTGCTGCTTGTTCCAGCATGCGGCGGCGGCTGTTCTCCTTATCACTTAGGATATCGTCAACCATGCCCAAGGCGATGATAGCGTAGGAATCCGAGCCAATACCGGTGTCCATCAAAAGGGTTTGAATATCTTTCAGTCGGCAGGTAACCCCATTAATCTTGTATTCACTTTCACCGGATCTATAGAGAACTCTGGTAATTCCCACAGTGGAATATTCCGTCGGTAGGATATTTCTTGTATTGTCAAATGTTATGGTCACCTGAGCTAAACCGGCAGCTTTCCTCTTTTTAGATCCATTGAAAATTACACTGGACATTTTATCCAATCGCAATTCCTTGGCACTTTGGTCCCCTAATACCCACCGAATAGCGTCAACGATATTGGACTTGCCTGAGCCATTTGGACCCACCACACCTGTAACTTTTTCATTGAAATGAATAGTCGTTTCGTTGGCAAAACTTTTGAATCCTTTAATTTCTAGACTTCTCAACCGCATAGCCCGCAAATATATAAATTAAGTAGATTTTTAAAGCCTATTTATTGAAGGAAAATGTAGTATTTCGTAACAATTAATTAATTTTTCTCTTCATATCCCTCTCAATTTATTAATACTATAAATATTTAAAAGACATATTGGTCAAAATATATAATATCTCAGCAATGATCAATAGATAATGCAACATTGGAAAAAAAGTATTTATTCTTACCTTTGCAAACTTAAAATAAAATATGCAGACAGCGGAAAGGGTTTCGGATCAGGATTTATCGGATAATTACGTTTTTCAAAGAAGTAAATTGGCTTACATAAAAGCGGCGGAGATGGTATCCGGAAAAGTTCTTGAATTGGGATCAGGAATGGGCTATGGCATTAAAATAATTGCGCCCAATGCTACTGAATATCTCGCATTAGACAAGCATAAGCCACCCATAGATTTTAGTGATTTTGAAATGCTTCAATTTGAAATGACCCAATTCCCTCCCCTCCCCAACGCAGATAATAGCTTTGATTTTGTAATTTCGTTTCAGGTTATCGAGCATATTGAGAATGATCATTTGTTTCTCAGGGAAATAAGCCGAGTGCTAAAGCCCGGTGGAAAATTCATAGTAACTACTCCAAATAAGCCCATGTCCATCACTCGAAATCCATGGCATGTCAGGGAATACAAAATCGAGGAATTAAGGGTTTTGATGGAGAATTATTTTAGGAAAGTAGAAACATTAGGGGTATTCGGGAATGAAAAGATTATGACTTATTACGAGAAAAACAAGGAATCCGTCCGAAAGATTACCCGATTTGACATCTTCAACCTTCAATATCGTCTTCCGGCGCGCCTTTTGCAGATCCCCTATGACATTCTGAATCGAATGAACCGTAAAAAGCTTCTAAAAAACAATCAAAATCTAGTTTCTGATATTCAAATGGAGGATTATTATATTGATACAGCCAAGGATGACTGTTTTGATTTATTCTACATCGCTACAAAATAAACGATTCGACGAACGACAGTCCCGCGCGAGATGCATGGAGGGCGACCGTTAGGGAGGTGCTCCCGGCAGAGGATTGGAGCTGAGCGAGTACGGTACTCCGGAATGGATCGACCCTGACAGATATTATTAGATTCTTTTGTTTGTTTAAATGCATCAATCTGTCAGGGTCGCGCCCATAAATCAATTATTATATTCAAACTTGAGAGCCGCCCACTTCCCGCGCTCTTGCGTTTCGAGATGATCAAAACCATAAGAGCTAAAATTCTTCAGGATCATTTCAATATCTTCTATTAGGATGCCACTCAAGAGTAAAATCCCTCCCTTATTGATCTTTTTACTGATAGTTTCCGAGCTTTCCAATAGAACATTTCGGGTAATATTGGCGATAATCACGTCGAATGTAGTACTATCAGCTACTGTTTCAATCCCCCCTTCCACAACGTGAACCACAGCACCATTCACCTCCGCATTGTCTATACTACTTGCCACAGCCGGCTTTTCTATGTCGTTGGCGAATACGTAAACTGCACCCTCTAGAGCTGCCACAATACCTAAAATGGCCGTCCCGCAACCGAAATCCCAAACTTCCTTGCCCTCGAAATCCATTTGCTTCATAAAACGTAACATCATAAATGTGGTCTCATGATGTCCTGTCCCAAATGCCATCTTAGGCTCCATCAAAATTTCGTGCTTAAAACCTGCCACCGGTTCATGAAATGGAGCTCGTATCCTCACAAAATCTTCCACTTCTACCGGTTCGAAATTCACCTCCCATTCCTTGTTCCAGTTTGCCGATTCCGCTGTTTCTGTAATAATCTCCCATCCGTAAGGTCTCAAATCCTGCTTGAAGCTTTCCAGTAATGCAACATCGAAATCTTCAAACTTTATACTAGTAACAATATCATCACCATCTTCCCAAAAGACGTCACAGGGCCATTCTGCTGCAATCGCGTAGAAAAGGTCGTGCTCCTCCTCGGGAACAGAAATTCTTAAAACTACATATTTTTCCATTAATCGTAAATTTCTTTTTTGGCCGATTTCAAAGTATTCATCATCAGTGCAGCGACAGTCATAAGACCGACACCCCCCGGTACAGGAGTGATATAGGATGCTTTCGAACTTGCTTCTTCGAAAGCCACGTCACCTTTAAGTTGAAATCCACTTTTGGTGGTTTTGGACACCACCCTGTTAATTCCAACATCGATCACGACCGCCCCTTCTTTCAACATATCCCCTTTGACAAATTCCGAGATTCCAATAGCTGCGACGACAATATCTGCAGATCTTATGACCGATTCCAGATCCTTGGTTCGACTGTGCGTTAGCGTGACCGTACAATCACCCGGATAGCCCTTCCTTGACAATAATATAGAAATCGGTGTACCTACAATATTACTCCTTCCGACTACAACGGCATGCTTGCCTGAAGTTTCAATTTTATAAGCCTCTAATAATAAAATAATCCCATAAGGCGTGGCTGGAAGGTAGGCCGGCATTCCTTGTGCCATGCGACCAAAGTTGACCGGGTGAAAACCATCGACATCCTTTCTATAATCGATAGCCAAATTGATGCTGTCTTCATCCAAATGCTTCGGAAGCGGGAGCTGGACAATAAATCCATCGATGTCCGGGTTGTTGTTCATTTTATTTACTTCCTCTAATAATTCATCCTGACTTATGTTTTCAGGCAATTCAACAAGCGTGGATGCAAAGCCAACTTCCTCGCAAGACCTGACTTTGCTTCCCACATATGATCGACTTGCGGGATTATTTCCCACCAAAATTGCCGCTAAATGGGGGCGCTTCCTTCCTTCCTTAAGAAGTTGATCAACTTCCAATTTTATCTTTGCCTTTAGTTCTCCGGAGACTTTTTTCCCGTCAATTAAAATCATTATTTTAAAAATTTTATATTTCTGAATTGCTCACAAGTTAAAAGAATTGAATAAA
>CALCSX010000321.1 GCA_937894165.1 uncultured Saprospiraceae bacterium
CTAGCAAAAAACTTTTAGAGAAACATGAATACGCCTGGGATGAAAATAATTATATAACGGAAGTGATGGACAATAGGACTGTTGTGTTGATGAAATATTTCAGAACTAGTGAACCGTTGTAAAAAAAAATTATACACCGATAGCTTTGTCCGCATCTTTGTCGAATCTGTTAAATCATTTAAAACTGTAAGGAAAGCATTAGCAATTGCCTTTCCACTGACAATTTCTCGAACCACGAGAATTTTATATTATGCTTTCTCGAACCACGAGAATGCCATTTGCCAATGCAAGTTTCATTTTATAATTTTTAGAACATCTACATGCTCAAGTTTCCCTTATTACTAATATTTCTCGAACCACGAGAAACCTATCTCTAAAATTCCATTTGCCGGCGCAAGTTTGATAATGAGTCTAGATTAATTCTTATCCTTTGCAGTTACTATTTGTGCTCATTTCTAATTAAGCCGAAACACTAACACTTCCCTGTCCCCTTAACATTTTCTCGAACCACGAGAATGCTTTTTGCAGATGCATTTTTGACATTTGTGCCGAAGATGAGTCGATGCTAGAAGTGCCACTAGGCAATCCGTGTTAAGGGGGTTTGAATGTAATTTGTGTCTTAATGCGAACCACCATTCTCGAACCACGAGAATTACCAATACATTCCTATCTTTGAAATCCCTTTACAGGCTCAATTTTGACATTTGCGCCTTAGAATAGTCTGTGTTAAAACTGTCTAGCCATACCATTTTATTGCGCTGGATTGTATTTGGTATATTAATTAGAGCAATGTTTCTCGAACCACGAGAATCCTCAAAGTATTCCCATCTGTGAAATCTGAGAAAATGACCATAGCCACCCCTGATGGCAGAAGTTTGCAAACGTGCCTCGGGACAATCCCTCCCAATCAATTTGATTTTATGATCTTAAGAACCACGACAAGCTAAAGTTTTTCGAACCACGAGAATTTCTTTTCAAAGTAGTTTCATTCTGGCTCATTTCTCGAACCACTAGAATCACATTTGCCAATGCAAGTTTCATTTTATAATTTTAAGAACATCTACTAGTTCAAGTCTCCCTTATTATTGACTTTTCTCGAACCACAAGAAACCTCTCTGTGAAAAACCCTTCACCGGCGCAAGTTTGCTAATGAGCCTAGAATAAATCATCTCTTATGGAATTTTTATTTGAGCTCGTTAATAAATAAGTTAAAACATTACCAATTTCCTTTCCATTAATATTTTCTCGAACCACGAGAATGTCTTTTCAAAGCTGTTTCATTCTGGCTCATTTCTCGAACCTCGAGAATCACATTTCTGAAAATCCCTTTTGCTGAACCCTTTGCCGACGCAAGTCTATAAATGTGCCTTAAAACAAGGAAAATATATCCTTATGAATTCTCGGCACCAAACTCTAGCTTACTAATTCCTTATTGCCAACTTGAATTCGAGAAGCTCCATTTCATCTAGGTGAATAAATAATCTTTCGAAGCTGCTAATGGTTATTTTATCACTGTAATTATAATCTTCGCCTACAGAATGAGTCACTACAATAATGGGAATATCACCTAAATCTTGCGAAGCAATGGTGGTGCCCCTCGTCAGTGTAGGGCTATTAGAAAGTTTAATTTCTAGCCCTAAAATAGGCTCCAAACCGCGAACCAAGACTAAATCCAACTCTGTACCATCCTGAGTTCTATAAAAATAGAATTCAACTTCACTCTTGAGTTGAGCAATAACTTGTTGAATTACAAAGCTCTCCCAGGAACTGCCCTTTCCGATGAAACCATCCAAATCTTCTTTGGAGTCAACAGCAGATAGGGTGTGAAATATACCGGTATCACGAATATAGATTTTGGGGGATTTTACCAACCGCTTTTTGATATTTATATGGTAAGGTTCAATTCTTCGAATCAGAAATGCATTTTCAAAGTAATCTAAATACCTCTTTACTGTATTGATGTCCAAACCCAAAGAATTGCTTATTTGCGTATAATTGACCAATTGCCCCTGTTGATGCGCCACCATTCTTAACATCAGCTTGAGTCTTAATGAAGAAGCCCTCAAACCTAAGATAGCAAGTTCGCGCTCTACATAAGTCTGGATGAATTGGAGCCTTTTCTGCTGACTGTACAAGTTATCATCTTCTAGAAACGGTTGTGGAAATCCCCCTTTCAACCATAATCTGTCAAAATTATATCTATGTCTAATTTCATTAAAGGAAAAGGGATGGATTTCTAAATAAGCAATCCTACCTGCTAGTGATTCTGAGCTTGAAATTAATAATTCAGGCGATGCCGATCCCAAAAGAAGAAATCGACCATTATCCCTTTTTCGATCAATTACAGATCTTAATAGTATAAATAATTTTGGATTGCGTTGGATCTCATCGATGATAATAAGTTTGTCTTGTCGATCATTGAAGTATCTTTCAGCATGGCGAAGTTTTATTTGGTCTTCGTCTGATTCGAGATCCAAGTAAATACTTTCTTTTTTATACCCCTCTTGCAACATTTTGACGAGAGTGGTTTTGCCTGATTGACGAGGACCCAATAAAGCAATACAGGGAAATATTTGAAGATATTCGATTAATTTTGATTTTATATCTCTTTCCAATTCCATTTAATACCGTTATTTTAGAATACTATTCCAAATATACGGTATTAATTCAAAATAACCCTGCAATTTTGGAATTAAATTCCAAAAATGCAGGGTTATTTTGAATTCAAATTGTTGATTCTATAATTTTATGAGATTGAAAGTGCCAAAATTTGCCTCTAAAATATATTGACCAGAAGCAAGATTTTCTTCTAAAAGGTTGATTTCAATTAAATTACCACTTTGAGTAATATTTAATTGCATCAATTTCCCGCCTGTATCGTACAAATTAATTTCAGATGTGTCTATTATCGTTCCTTCTATATTAATCTTATTGGTAAAAGGGTTCGGATATATTTTTAGATTTTTATTGCTAGGAATTTCAATTGATACAATTTTAGAATAACTAAAAGTACCATCAAAGTCTGTTTGTTTGACCCGATAAAGCATATTTCCGGAATCCGGCTCATCATCTTTTGAGGAATAGAAATGCAGTGTATTAGTGGAGCCATTTCCATGAATTTGATCGATAACCGACCAAGCTAAGCCATCATTTGACCTTTCAACAATAAAATAATCGTTGTTATATTCAGATGCTGTACGCCATTTAATATGAACAATATTGTCTCGAAATTCTAATTCCGGGCCTATAAATTCGACCGGTAGAAAACCTAAAAATTCCAAGGCGCCGATATCGATAAATCCGCCCACCGGAACCTCATTGCCATTAAAATCTAACTCAAAATTTGTAATTGTCCCCGTATTTATTGCTGGACTTCCTGAACGCAAAATAAAATCCTCTTCATCAAAGTTTTCAAAAAGTGGATCTTCTCCGATTATTGCATCGGTTTCAGGCACGGGTAAGTTAGGAGATGAATCGTTGGGATCTTCGTGATTGTACCATAAATTGTTACTAAAAACAAAAGTGTTTGGTGCAGTATCGGGACCAATATTTACAAATGTAGAAATTGAATTGTCAAAATAAACTATATTATTAATGAAACTATTTTCACCACATTCCTCAAATCTTTCAGGATCTACCGTCTCCTGCAAAATTCGAATCACCCAGTTTCCGGGATTGACAATTGTATTATTCACAACTTGCACTCTGACACAGCCAACATAGGCAATCGGTGCTGTACTTCCAATAAAAACATTGGCATACACATTTAAATCGGCTGCTTCGAATGTTGCATCTTGGGGTCTGAAAAATTCTAGACCGGTACTCCCTCCCAAATTCAAGCTCCTCTGTCCTCCGTTCTTAAAATAATTTCGTGAAATGTCAATGTACTGAGTACCACCCTTAGCCTGTATGCTATTGGATCCCATGTTTTCAAATGAATTTCCCCAAATATAACCTGCGTGACAGCCCACCATATCAATACCGCTTCCCCCATCCGCCCCGTCAATAAATGTACATCCTTTCACTTCAAAGCTATCTACTCCCGACATTTTCAAAAAATCATTGTTGCCCTGAGCCCCCATTTCGTAAAAATGGCAATTGGAAATAGTTATAAATCGCGATTTTAAAAGTTCATCAATACCTCCATCATCGATGTTTAAACTATTGCCTGTATGAGCCGTAAAATGAAAATTTTCAATATGGATATAACTGACTTTAGAGAATTGCATTCCTAAACTTCCACCGTGAAAGACTACCTCTTCACCCGGCTCGCCCAAGATATATATGTAATTGTCGGAAGTCCCATGAAGATCATAAATGAAATTGCTCCCGGAATAATTGCCCGCAAAAACTAAAATTGTATCGCCCGGTTGTGCATCACCTGCAGCATTTGCGACACTGGAATAAGTTTTTCCCACTCCAACTTCAAGTAATATCCCATATAATGTGGTACTTGAAAATAGTATTAAAAATATTAAAGACACAAAAAACGGAATAATAGAATTTGTTATTCCGAAAAATTGGAGGTTTTTCATCTATGAGTTTTTAAATCAATTGGAAAAAAGAATACTCAAATAGAGAAAACGAAATTTTACTTCTGTACGTTGAAAAAGTACAAAATATTTTCTTTATAAATTAAATTAATGCAAAATTGTATGAAGACAGGTTTTGCTGAAATTATATTTTAGTCCCTACAAACCTATATTTTTGAGGAATAACAAAGCCTTGTCCAAATTTGTAATAGTCAATAACTAATTGACCCAGATCATTAATCCTCCCAATGCCACAAGTAGTGACCCCGGAGGCAAAAGACTGAGATATAGAAAGAAACCTAGCTCCTGCTACTGCGGAAACACGCTGATTTGCTCCCGAAACTAAACCTTCAACATCAAAACTTAACTCAGTTTCTTCGTCAGGAATGAAGGAAATCGTAAAGGGATCCCCGGGATTTTCTGAACTTTCTCCCTGCCAGGTACCCTCTGCATCCGTATGCAAAGTGCTGGAATAGGGATTCATCACATGGATGGTTCTAGTTTTGCTGTCAATTGACAGAAGAGAGCCATCGCATTCAAGACTATCAATTTTTTGTGTATTTAAAGATATTGTATAGGTGATCGTGCCTCCTTCTTTATCTCCCAATACTAAGTTGGTTGAGTTAATATTGTAGGTTTGTGGACTTCCATTTGAAGGTTGAATAGTCCATTCATATTCGTCATTTGATACATCAAGAGATGTAAAAACGAGAGCAGCAGGATAGTCAAAAGTATCCTTACTGAAAACTATTTCCCCAATTTCAGTATCTTCCAAAAATTCACAAAATACATTTATCAAGCTTGAATTAGAAATTTCAAAATCTGCGCTCGAAGGCTGAAAAGTCAGACAAGAATCAATTTCCATTTCTTCCTCCTCTTCCTCTTCTTCTTCCATCATTTTCACATCTTCTTTTCCGCAACTTGTTAATATTAAAAAACTAAAGAGAAAGAAAGAGAGGTATTGTTTCATGGTAAATAATTTAGGGTGAAGTTAGGGAATTATATCAAAATGTAAAAATTGATCTTGTTAATGGCAAAATTGTAGCAATTGGAAAAATAACGTTAGGTCGGTAAATTTCGTATGAAAGCAGGGCATTAAAATTTAGACATTATCAGGAGATCTAAACTGCTATATTTTACTCCAAATTTATGCGCCAAATATTCATTGGTGATAGCACCTTTGTAG
>CALCSX010000322.1 GCA_937894165.1 uncultured Saprospiraceae bacterium
ACTTATCACTTGGGAATTCATCAGCCAGAATCTTTAAATCATCCATCAATTTCAAGCATGGATAACATGATTGATACCAAAAGTCCAGAAAAACTATTTTTCCACGATAGTTACTCAAATTAAAAGTGTTTCCGTCCAGTTTTTTTGCTTCGATTTCAGGTGCAAGTGAACCACTTTCCAGTAAAGGAGCGCTTTTCTTTTCACCTGGAGTGATGAATTCCGTCTTGAAGTCCATATTCAGATGATAATCTACCGTCCAGAATGTGTCAGCGAAATTTTGATTAATATTTATATTATGTAAAAGACACTCCTTTCTCTCCTCATACACATCTTCAAAAAACCCAGAACTGGTAAACCCGATCACAAAAAACGTTTCTTTATCAATAAAATAATTGTCCTCCATTTTTGAAACTTCTTCATTCGTCGGGTATAGAATGCTCAATTTATAAGTTGGTATCCCTTGAAATTCTTGCTCTTCATACTTCATATCTTGAACGTCGGGATTATCAAGAAATGCACGAAAATAACCTTTTTGGAAAAAATCTATAAAAACTACTTCCCCAACAAAATTACTATATATATATTGACCTATTGCTTTATGAAATTCATTGTTAATAATTTCAGTGATGCTGTGTTTGAAATAATTATAAATGATATTTTCGCCATTATAGAATGCTTGAAAGTTTTCTGAGATAGAATAAAGATTGAAGTAAATCTTTAACGAATCCTCTTCCTGCCTTTTTATTGAGACAATAGCCCTATTATTATAAGCCTCTTCTTCCATGAAAGATTTCATTCGATAGTCAATCAAATAACTCATATTCTCCACCTGACTGTAGGCTGAATCAACTTTATTGATTAGCTCATTGACTGTGATCGTCTGCGCAGATAAATGATTTAGTGTTACAAGATTTATGATGATAAGTAAAACTTTCTGCATAATAACAATTTTAAATTTAGATTTCTAAAGATAATCTTTTTTACAATTTGATGTAAAGTAAATATCCATAAGTTTTAAAATTCTATCATCCACCCCCCTCCCTAAAACATTTTCCCCCTCTCCGACCTTAGTTTCAGATAATTTATCTTGAAAACTCATCGCTATGAACAAGAAGCTTATCTCTCTATCTGCCCTTCTTCTGCTCGCCGCACAAATTATCTCCGCCCAGATCCTCCAACCCGGCTTCGATAAGGAAGAATACCGAGAATTGATGCTCGTCTCAGCCCGCTCGACAGCCTCTGCAAAGTATTTCTCGAAATTCGAGAATCCCGCCAAGTTCAAGATGATCTACCAATCCAAAGCCCTCGCCCTCGACAACCTCTGGGATTTATGGATCAACGATGAGGGAGTGGCAGTGATAAGCCTGCGCGGAACTACAGAGAAGCAGGAAAGCTGGCTCGCCAATTTCTACGCTGCCATGGTGCCTGCCAAGGGAGAGATTCAGATTGATAGCAAGCGATTGGTTTCCTATCACCTTGCCTCCAATCCCCGCGCGGCTGTCCACATCGGCTGGTTGATTTCTATGATCAATCTATCTGAAGAGATAGTTCCGAGAATTGAAGAGCTTTACGCCCAAGGAACTAAAGACTTTCTCATTATGGGCCACAGCCAGGGCGGCGCGATTGCCTTTCTGCTCACGGCTCACCTCTACCACCTGCAAAACAATACGCAGCTCCCCGCAGATATCCGTTTCAAGACTTATTGCAGCGCCGGACCCAAGCCGGGAAACCTCTACTTTGCCTACGAATATGAAGCTATGACGCAGGGCGGCTGGGCATACAATGTGGTCAATGCAGCAGATTGGGTGCCGGAAACACCCATGTCTATTCAGACACTCGATGATTTTAACAATACGAATCCCTTTGTCAATGCCTCTGATATAATTTCTAAGCAAAAGTTTCCGGCAAGATTGGGTCTCAAATACGCCTACAATCAGCTCGACAAGCCCACCCGCAAAGCCCAAGCCAACTACCAAAAATACCTGGGCAATATGGCAGCCAAAATGGTTGCGAAAAATTTTGATGGCTATTTGGCACCGGAATATTACCGCAGCAATCATTATGTACGCACGGGAGCTACCATAGTCCTCCTGCCGGATGATGAATACTATGCCAAATTCCCGGATAGTGATACCACTATTTTTGTCCATCATCTGCACAAGCCATACCTCTTCTTGTTGGACAAAATGGAAAAAACCACTGTGGAACCTAATATTAGGGGGCTCATCTATGCCCCTTCCGAATTGTCGCAGGAGCTTGCGGAGAAAAGCATTCAACCATTGCCTGTAAATAGAGTTTATTTGCATAATCTGAGTGGAATCATCGCTCCGAATCTCTCCGAGTTGAATTCTGCTCTCTCTGACAATGGATTTATGCCTTTGGATGAGCTTTTCTTCTCGTGCGGGGGAGGCTTTTATACCATTTTTCCTCGTAGCAGGTTGGTGACGTTCTTTAATTATTCCACTTACAGTAGGGATAAGACGGTGGGGGACTTCTCCAATTCCATCCGTGGCACTACGGTGGGCACTTCGCTAGGCTACTCAGCACTTTCAAGGGGCAAATGGCAGCTGATTCCCTTTGCAGGAGCAGTGTATTCCTGGTTTGGTGCAAGAGTATCTCAAGCATCGGTTGAGGGGCAGACATTCTCGGGTTATCTGAGCGGCGGGGGCAACCAACAGCATGTCGCCACCAATGGATTTGTGGCGAATGTAGGCCTGCATCTGGCTGTTACTGATATTTTCAAGGGGAATATCGGTCGCAACCTTTTTATAGGCCTAAGACCTGATTTTTTCATCCCACTTGGCGACCTCCAATGGCAAACCAATGATGTAAAACTGTCCGACGGCCCGGCTATCAATCCGCAGGGATTTCAGTGTAGCTTGGTGTTGGGGGTGAGGTTGTAGGGGGGGAGAAAGGTTTAGTTTACCTGAAAAATTATTTGTCTTAGATCCAAAATAATCCGTTTTAGAACTTCAAAGTTAGTTTCAATTGACCTCCTAAACCGGTCTGTATTATTTTCATTAATGTTGAAAGTCTAATATCACTAGCATTATTTTCAATTCTTGAGATGTATGACTTATTGGTACCACATTTTTCTGCAAGTTCTGCCTGGGTCATTCCAAGTTTTAATCTTGCCTCCTCCAACAATACACCTAGCTGAAATGCTTCGAATTCATGTTCCCATTCTTCCCTTTTTTGAATTCCACGCTCTCCATATTTACTGTCTAAGATTTCATCAAGAGTGGTGTAGTTTTTTTCTGATAATTTGCCCATTTCCAATAATTTATTTATATTTTTCTAATTTATATTCTCCTTTAATTCTTAAAGCTCTATCTATTTCTGTCTTAGGTGTTTTTTGACTTTTCTTTTGAAAACCATTTCCTAAAATTATTAAATTACCCTTATCAAAAAATGCGAAAATTCTAAATATGTTCCCACCAAATTCGACTCGAACTTCATAAAGACCATCCGTGCCAGAAATATGGTCAAAATACTTTTTTGGGATTTGATCAAAATTTTCCAGTATTTTCAACGTCCACTCTATCTTCTTTTGAACATCGTCTGTTTGTTTTCGATAAAAGTCAAAAAAGTAATTTTTATAGGCGATAACTTGTCTAACACTTTTCATAAATTAAAGTTAACTATTCAGACAACATTTTGCAATTATTTATCAATAAATATTATTGCTTTAAAAATCTTTAAAAAAATCTATCTTTCACTATTGATCCTTACTTCCTTTAAAAATACGTATTCACAGCAAATTCAAACTGATCTATAAAAATTTCCTTAATTGCAGAAATATTGTTCTGCTCATAAAATACTAGCATAGCTTTTTTATATTCTATAGAATCAACTGTTCTGAAGGATAAGGGGCAATGTTTTTCATGTATTAGAATAGCATTGCTCACAATGCGCGCTGTACGTTTATTCCCATCCATGAAAGGCTGAATGTAGGATATTAATACCAGTGCCAATAAAGCTTTTTCAAAGACGCTGCTTTTAGAATTGATTACATCACATGAATTTTTCAGTGCCTCAGCTATTTGAAAATCATTATCTAAGGGTCTGTAGTTAGTGCCTGAAATTCCTACTCGTCGAGTTCTCAAATTTCGTTCCATAGACAATTCTTTGATAAGAATACTATGGATATCCTCAATTTTGGAAAGGGATAAAGGGTCAAGATAATCCGGATGTTCAATAATAAAATCTAGTGCTTCTTTGTGATTTAAAAGCATGCTGGCCTCTTCTTTTGTTTTGCCGGAGGCTGTGACCCTACTTTTTATAAGTCTTTCGGCTTCCAAAAGTGAATAAGTATTGCCTTCTATTTGAGATGACTTCCAACTCAAATCAATTGCCAGTCTTTCAAATTCTTTATTATATTCAATTTCGCTTATTTGTGAAATATTTTGTTGGAAAATTAATTGTAACTCATTCAGTTTCTTTAATTCCGAAGCTGTAAATACACTATGTTTTGCCAATACATCATTGACAATTGAAAAGTTAAACCCCTCTTTTATTTCACGTGCATCAATTTCTTTCTCGTAGTATTCTTCAATATCAATAGGTTCGAGGAGTTCCCATGTAGGTGATATAAAATATTTGGTTCCTTTTCCTTGACCATCTGTGGAAAGATAATTTTGATCAACGAGTTTTGCTAAAATCCTCTTCACAGTAGCATAACTAACTGTCATGCCAAAATGATTATGGACATCTTTAGAAGAAGCGATTTCTACCTTTTTAAGAATATCTATAACATTTTGTTCCCTAATTTCCAGCATAATTTACGTTCTAGCTCATAAAAATAGCATTTATAGCTCATTTTTATCCTTTTTTGAGCTATAAATTAGCTTGTCGTGAGCTATAAATTATTTTACGCTAATTAAATTGAGATTGACACCCTAAAACAGATCCAAAAGATGTGTTGAACTCCCTACGGAGTTCGAGTGAAGAGTTAATCAACCCCGAGTTACAGCCGAAGCGGCTTTACTCGGGGTTATTGACGTATTACTCCTACGGAGTATTGTTTTCAACACGATTTCAATTTGGAAACTCAATGTACTTGATCGACTTCATGATAATAAGATCTTGCTCTTCCGCAACCTTCAACTCTCCTCGACGTTCAATGAACCGCTTGACAAGTGTATCGACGTCCTCTCTGCGAGCAAAAAAAAGATTTTTAGCTCTAATTAACTGTATATATTAAATAAATTAGTGTATTCGATACCTATGGCATCGAGGAAAAATTGATAATTATTTTTCTACCCATATTAGGTACCTAACGGCACCATTATTTTGGACTTAATAAGTTATAGAAGCACCAGCTTTGTGCCCTTCTATATAACTAATTTTGAGTTGATGATTTCCAATATCAGTGCTGGCGAAAGTTTTTAAATGTGCAGCCTCAAAGATCCTAAAATTTACTTTTGAAAGTAATTTTGCCAAAACTTAGGGCAATGCCCCAACAGGATATTAAACGCTTCAAAAAAAAGCAAAGGAAAATAATCAGCCCTAAATGGGCGAAATATCGAAGGAATGGGTGAAGCCCATTCAAATTTCGAAAAAAGTTTGCCAGCCCTGAAAGGGTGTAATAATATTGGTGTGGATGTCACCATTTTTAATTGATGTGGCGGTGGGCTTTAACCCACCTCTCAGATATTACGCCCTTTCAGGTAGGGTGTCCAATTTGTTGTTCCTAAAATCATGCTGATTTTTTTAACTTAATAGT
>CALCSX010000323.1 GCA_937894165.1 uncultured Saprospiraceae bacterium
TAATTTTCGCATTGTTATCTTTTTTACTTATCTGTTTCGTGTTTTGTTGTCGTCTATTAAGCTGCCGCATAACTAGTTTATTTGCGCAAGATCTGTCCACACTTGCGCATATTTTCTCCTTACACGATCCCAAATTAAGAAAAATGTTTGATTTTTTTACAAAAAACTTAACTCCAAGGAATTTGACCCCCAAAATCAAATTCAGTAAAACGAAAATAATTATGTCGCATAATTCCTGTCATCATGCCACCCTCTGATTATAAAGATGTTTCTGAAAGTCGATAAATAGTCTGCTGATATTTGCAACATCTCCTAGTATTTCTTTCGCATCTTCTAGTGACTGATACTTGTTTGTCAGCAAGATTGGTAGTTTTTCTTGGTCGAGTTCGTCAACTCCTGTTTCAATGTATTTACTCAAAACGAAAGTGATAAACTCTTTTTGTCGGTCGTTAAGTAAAGCAAAAATTGTCGCTTCGGCTGCTTTAGCTCTGGCTTCTCTGGTCATGGCGATATAGTCTCCATTGAAAACGTATTCCAACACATCATACAAATCGCTTTTTTCCATATCTACCAACTTTTGTAAAGTCAGTAAATCTTCTTTTGGGAAACCTGCTGCATCTAAATTCTCTAATAAAGTTCTTCTTGTCCTTGGATTGCTCCAAAGTTTCCGCAATTCTTCTTCGTCTTGGAAAAGTTGTGGTAGTTCGCCAAACAGCTTATTCAAAAATTCTTCTGCTGAAATAGGCTTGCCATCCGCACTCCAAAACGAAGTGGTAACCATATGTTGTATTTCTCGTTCCTTTCCGTTTTTCAGTTTGATTTTTACTTTTCTTTTTTTGTTGCAAACACATGGCGATTGTCCACACGCTAAACAAGGGTCACCGATTTTTTCACAAACACATGGTCGTTCGCTACAGACAGCGCATGGTTGAGGAGGAACATAAACGCAATCACATGGATTTAGTCCGCACTTTTTGCAAGCTTCTTCTTCTAAAGGTTCTCCATCCCATTCAGGGTCAGAAAAATGCTTGTAAGCATCTACAAAATCGTAAATGGTAAAAAACTTTTTACCATCAAATAAGCGTGTGCCACGACCAACAATCTGCTTAAACTCAATCATTGAATTAACAGGACGAAGCAGAACGATATTGCGGATATTCCGGGCATCAACACCTGTGGAAAGCTTTTGAGAAGTAGTCAGAATAGTTGGAATTGTTTTTTCGTTGTCCTGAAATTCTCTTAACAATCTTTCGCCTTCTTCTCCATCATTGGCTGTAACACGAACGCAATAAAACGGGTCTCTGCTTTTAGCATGCTGATTAATCAAATCTCTGAGCAATGCAGCATGAGCTTGATTCGCTCCAAAAATGATGGCCTTTTCATTTTGGTTGGCTTCTTCTAAAAAAATCTTTACCCGCTTGGCTTCTCGCTCTACAATTTCAATGCTTCGGTTAAAGTCTTTCTCTTCGTAGAGCTTGCCTTCTTTAATTTCGCCTTCCACTATGGTATCATCCGAGGTATAGCGATAATCGTCCAAAGTGGTTTTGATGCGTTTTACTTTGAATGGCGTTAAGAAACCGTCATTGATACCTTCTTTTAATGAGTATATGTAAACCGGTTCACCAAAGTATTTGTAAGTATCAATATTGTCTTTTCGCTTGGGTGTAGCGGTTAAACCCAATTGCACAGCCGGGCTGAAATATTCTAAAATACCCCGCCAATTGCTTTCGTCATTTGCTCCGCCACGGTGGCACTCGTCAATGATGATAAAATCAAAAAAGTCTTTTGGATATTGCCCAAAATTATAATATACAGATTTATCTTCTGCTGCTATTAGTAGTGTGGTAACTTCTTCAGGTTCCTTTTCAGTTTGAACAGCAGAAGCAGACATAAAGGTTTGAAAAATGGTAAAGAAAATGCTGCCGTTGGTGGGCACTCTGCCTTGCTTTTTAATCTCGCTTGGCTTTATTCGAACTAAGGCATCTTCGGGAAAGGCAGAAAAAGAGTTGAAAGCCTGATTGGCCAGTATGTTTCTATCGGCTAAAAACAGAATTCTCGGTCTGCGGCTGCCATCTCGCTGTAGATTCCAACGGGTTTGAAACAGTTTCCAGGCAATTTGAAAAGCTATTGCGGTTTTTCCTGTACCCGTAGCCAGAGTCAGCAAGATGCGATCACTTCCGCTTGCTAAAGCTTCCAATGTATTGTTTACGGCAATTTCCTGATAGTAGCGAAGTTGCCAAGTACCGCTCTTGTCTTCAAAGGGAACATTGGCAAATTTCTCTCTCCACTCCATTTCGGCACTCTGCCCTGAGCCTGTCGAAGGGAAAGTTTTGTTCCACAGCAATTCGGGACTAAGAAAGTCTGAGACTAAACCCTCTTCTCCCGATTTCATGCAGATCTGGTAAATCTCATGGCCATTTGTGCTGTAGGTGGTTTCCAGTTGCAATTTGTCGGCATCCCGCTTGGCCTGCATTACTCCTTCGCCTACTTCCTGCTCCGCACTTTTGGCTTCTATTACCGCCAGCTTTCGTCCTTTATGCACCAGTACATAATCGGCTATATGCTTACGTCCTCTGCCTCCACCCGATTGGATTTGACCTTCGGTAATGTGGTATTCACGAAGCACCTTAGAGCCTTCTACTACGCCCCATCCGCAAGCTTTTAGCTTAGGGTCTATAAGTTCTGCTCTTGTTTCTGCTTCGTTCACTATTTTAACGCTTATTGTTGATTATCGTGAAGCTCCATTTTTTCTTTTATGCTCAGGGCTAAATTCTCAGCTAGGTCATCTGTGACAATATCCACGGTCAAGTTATCAGAAGAAACCTTTAAATACTCTTTGATAAATGACATTAAATCATTGTGACTTGGCGAGATAGAGGTCATAAGTGTCAGATGCAAAGGTTCTGAAGATTGTTGAAGACCTTGAAGTCTACCTGCCCATTTATAGACTTTATCCTTGATGGATTCTTTTTCTTTCAATACAAAAGATAAAGGTTCGTAACAGTGCCAAATCTCATTCTTCCAAGATTTGTCAAATGAGATTACATCCTTAGGGACACGCACATCGTGCGATTTTAGTCGCTTATCGATGCCATATTTTTCAAAATAACTCTTGTATTTCATTTTCCAAACGTCATCATCTAATAAACTTTTATTCTCCTTTTTGTTGGCTTCATACTTTTCAACTTGTGAGTTGTAAAGATCATCGAGGGCAGCTTCTAGGCTCATATCAATAGCCATTTTAGCACTACTTAATCGGATTGCATTATTGTCTCTTATTAATATATTATTAGTGATAAGTTCAAGTTGATCAGAAGGAGAAAACAAATCATCTAGTTCTAGAGCAACTTTGTTTATCCTTCTTGTGAAATGGTTAAGTATTTGAATTATCCCCTGCCCATTAGCTCCGGGAAACATGTGAGTAATGCGCTGATACTTAGATGTAGTTTTGCTTTTGAGAAAACGATCATCTTTTGAATAAACAACAACACCTACATTCACATATTCTCCTGTGAAATGATCGTGCACATAGCGAATGATTTGATACTGATATTTTTTCATTAGGCAACTGTTTTATTAAGGGTCTCTGCAAAATAAGGAAGATTTTTAATCATTTTTGTTAAATAAGGTTGAATTTCTAATACTTTATCATCTAACCAATCCTGTGGAAGGATCTTATATACTTTTGACCAAAAATCTTCATTAAAACACTCGAGCAAGTTAGCATGTTGTGTTAAATCAGGCTTTAAACTTTTCAATAACTTATAAAAGAAATGTTTTTCATATAAGTCTCTATCAGTTTCATTGAATACCCATGGCGTTTTATTTCGTAAAGACGGCAACATAAGCAAAAATGAAAAGGCTAATTCATGGTCATAGATCAAAAGATTGGAACCATTTGAAATCACATTTGGGCGCTGATGTCCACGATCAGTATTAGCAATGAACATATCAAATACATAAATCAACTCAGCCGTCTTTTTAAGGTCTTTAGATAACGAAAAAGAAGCTTGTGGGATATTGTAATAGCCGGAAACATATTTACTTCCAAAATTAATTCCTTGACTTTGGAAGGCAGCCCTATAACCATCACGACCTTTTACAGATGTTTCAACAAAATCTGATGAAATATTAACCAATACAGGCTCAACCACGGGCAAATCTATTTCTTTAGCCATCCATGCTCCAATTAGTTCAAATGCCGAACTGGTGGTTGTCATTCTTCCTGAATTTTTAAATTTAACAACGTATTGACCTCTTTCGCCTGTTTCAGTATCTACACCCCACACTGCTAAGGGTTCAGTTGTACCATTATCCAATAAATCGAATGCAGATAAGGCTTCTATTGTTGGCAAACGATATGTAGCATCTGTAATCTTGGTCATAGTTTGTTACCGGTTTTTTGATACTTAACATTAGGTTCAGCTGCCATATTAAGTTGGTCTTTTTTATTATATATAGAATCCTTTTCACGTTCAGAGGTAGTCAATTCCCCCGAAAATGCTTTTTGCAAGATTGATTTTTTCAGTTCGATCAAATCATTGATTTTCCTTTGATAAATGTCTTTTAGCTTTTGACTTTGCTCTGCTATCGAATCTACTTTATCAATTATCATTTCCTGTTCTTTCAATGATTTCGGAAAAGGAATTTTCAATGAGGAAAGTGACCCCTGGTTTAAACTTCTTATTCCAACGCCATTACCACTCTCAACAAGTTTTTTTCTTGTCTGTTGGATTTTCATAAAATGACAGAGATAATTTGGGTTGACTATTTTAGAGTTTAACCTAATCCTTATTGTGAAACCCGAATGTGAAACTTTTTCATTGATTATTCCTGCCAATAATGTCCGACCAATTAATTGAGGGTTACCATTAGAACGGACAGCTAAAATATCTCCTTCTTTCAGCAAGTCAGCTTCGTTTAATTTACCATCAAGTGAAACTTCAACCAAATCATTCTCTGAAACCCAATAATTATCTTGAAAATCTTTGACTCCAACAATTTTAATTTTTTCACCCTTACTGCCTTTCGTATAGTTTATTCCATTCCTAAATTCCGCAAAGTCACCTAAGAGTTTCTCTTCCCAATCAATTCCTTTTTGTGTGAATATTCCCTGTGCAGAATTTTCGAAAAGTTCATTTGCATTGAATAGATTTTGCTCGGCATTGGCTTTGGCCTTGTCTATGGCGGCAAAGGCTTTGTCTAAAATGGAAACAATGCGTTGTTGTTCGGGGAGAGGTGGGAGTGGAAGTTCAATACTTTTGAATTTATTCATTGAGACTCCACCAATAATGCCTGCCATTTCGGTTGAGAATTGTTCCTGAAATGAAGAGCTGAAATAGTAATAGAATAGGAATCTGCTATCTACATTCTTATTTGGTACTACTGCAAAAAGCTTATTACCAAAACACACTTCCTGATTTGTAAACCCAATCTTTCTACCCGCACTTCCGCCTTCTGCACAGATTAAAGGAGTATTTGGTGGTGCAATTTTAAATTGCTCCTTTTCAGAAAAAGGTATTTTGACTCCGTTTTCATAATCAATGATACTGTCAAAGCCAACATCTTTAGTTCCTATATATGGTAATCCACTATCTAAACCTGCAAATTTTTCTTTTTTGACTTTTGCATTTATGCTATTACCATTAAAGACATTGCCAATTTTATACAGCTTATGTATTTCCCAACCTTCCTTCATGTCAATTCCTTTATTTCGTTTAATATACTTTCCACCGATTGGGTTTCCATTTTAGAAAAAGCAAACCATGGTTCGACTTCGCTCACCACAGGTTTTTTCCCCAAATCCTTTAGGGAAGCGCCTAAGTGATATACTTCTTTGCCATCAATAATCAAAAAGCGGTCGTGGCTGTGGGTAAAAGGTTTTGCTTCAAAATTGCCGTATTGGGCGTTGGCTTTTTGTATGTCTAATGTGAGTTGCTTATTCACATTTTTAGTGAGTAGGTGAACCAGAACGCCATTGTTCTTTTTTGATAAATGGGTGAGCGTGTTTTCATCAATATAATTATCAATCAGCACAATGCTCTTTTTAGCAGTGCGAATAATACGCGAGGCCAATTTATACGCATCAAATATTTGCCCGTCAAAGAAGACACCTTGGGAAGGAATGAGGTGGGAGTTGATTTGCAGGTCTATTTGGTCGACTTTATTTTCTATTTTGTCAAATTTATCTTCGAGCCTATTCATTCGGTTGTTGATAGCATAGCCTTTGAGTAGATAATCTTTCAGTACACGGTTTGCCCAAATGCGGAATTGTGTTCCTTGAATGGAATTGACACGATAACCAACAGATAAAATGGCATCTAGATTGTAGTGCAAAACTTCTCTAGTAACCATTCTTTTACCTTCTTTTCGAACTTGTGCAATTTTTGCACAAGTTGTTTTTTCATTTAGCTCTCCAGTTGAAAATATATTTTGTAAGTGTTTGAGTATAGACGTTCTATCAGTTTGAAACAATTCAGACAATTGATATTGATTAAGCCAAACAGTTTCATTTTCATTATCAATCCTCACTTCAATATGTTCAGAAAGTTCATTGGGGCGATATAATATGATTTCGTTTTTCATCATTTAATAAGTGATTTTTAATTGTTACCAAGATCCTCCACTTTCTTCGTTCAATGTCTACATTGCTGATAAAAAAAATCTACACACCCTCCAAAATACTCCTTCCCGCTCATTTTTCATAACAATCCCCCGGAATTTCACCTCAAATTGACAAAATGGGATGAAAAAGGTGGGGGAATGTGGTGTGGGGTGGATTTGGGGGGCTTATGTTGTCTGCATTAGGATTTTTAGGATTAGATGATTTTAGGATTAATCCTTTCATCTTGTAATCATACAAATCATAGTTTAGACTGTTTTTCATTTGCTTTTTTTAGGATTCTTCAACTTGGGTTGCTCAATTTTCTTTTCCAGTTTTTTGACACTTTCCGTAGGTGGGAGATTTTCAGGCATTGTACCACCTAATTCCTGTATGGTTTTGCGTACTTTTTTACCTACTTCAAAATGGGTTTGGTTGGCCTTCTGCTTGCCTTTTATTTGTTCACGCTTTAGTTTTTCTTCGGTTTGCGTAGCACGGAAAAGGTTGGCTGCTAACTCGGTGCTGCCCATATGGTCTAGTATCTGTTGGCTTTTCTTTAAGCCTTTCTTTTGGTGTATTCCTTTGGCATCTAAACCACCATACAAGCCTTTATAACCGTGATTTTGAAATATGGCATAGTCTAAAGGTGCTATAACGCCTGCATCTTTGGCTGCTGCTGCGAGTTGGGTATTGTGTTTTGCCATTTCGTTACGCAAAAACAGACGTTTTTCATCTTCTGTGCTTAGTTGCTGATAGGCTTCTAAACCTTGTATTTCTTGAATACGAGTTTGAATGGCAAAATAGGTTTGTCCAAGAGCCACTACTTCTTTGCTGGGGTCTGCGTTCTGTACAATGAGGTAACAGAAATATCTTGAAAACTTGAAACTTGGGTAGGTTTGTTTAGCACCTTGCCCAGCTTCTAACACCTCGTTGGCTTCAACGAGGTGTTCAGAAACCTCTTGTCCGCTATTGATACAAGCTTCTTTTGCCTTGTTAACAACGCCCGTAAAGTTTCTAAAATCAGCATATTCCAACACTTTAGCCAATTGGCGAGCATACCAAAATTCATTGCCGTTCTCGTCAATCTGCTTGATTTGTTCAAAGAGTGAACTGCCTTGTTTTATGATTTCTTTTGCCATATTTAACTATTTTGACAGAGTGTCATTGATGATACTCTATGGATTTTTATCTCAATACCAATTTTTACTAAACTCGTTTTAATACGCTGTTGCAACTGAATAGACTTTTCAAAATAGTCTTTAAGGTTTTCAGAAATGGCAGCTACTTTTTCTTCGTACGGTATACCGCCTGCCTGCCTTGCCTTCCCCGATGCTATTTGCTCCTTTATCCATCGTCTACCAGAAGTGGTTTTCAATTCCTTTTCTCTTGCTACGGCTTTTTCTATACTATCATAAATTTCGTAATGTGGTATATATATCGGTTTAAACTTTTTAGTCCAGTCGGCACCTTTTCCTTCAATGTGTTTCCACCTACGAGGAATATTTTCTGTTTGTCCTATATAATAAGAGTCGTTACCTTATTTATTTTAGCTATATCTGGCTGTTAAGGTAATTCTTTTATGTTGTAAAAGGCTTATTTCCGCAAATTCCTCGTGTGGTTTCGCAATTATTCCATTTACCGTTCTCAAAATAGTGTATATTTTATAATTCTTAGAATATTCAGTTTAATGTATAATCCTTTTTCGTCATTCACTCTAATAAACCTTATATTTTACACACCCCGCAAAATACCCCTTCCCGCCCATTTTTCCTAACAAAACCCCGGAATTTCACCTCAAATTGACAAAATGGGTTGAAAAAAGGTGTGGAAAGGTGGGGTGGTTGGCTTTGGGGGGTGAAAAGGGTGGATTTTAGGATTGAATATTTGAGGGGTATGATTTTGATTCTTTGTGGAGAATTCCAAATGGATTGGGGTGGATTTAGCTAACAAACGTTCGTTAGAGGCATATAAAAGTAAGATAATTACAACCTTGCTAGAGTTTTCATCGGGGTTAGTAATTCTTGATTTAGAATTAAGAGGAGAAATTAGTTGGTTGAAAAAGTTTTAAATCGGAAGTGATTTAAGTTTACTTAAAGTTCTTTTTGCTAATTCTACTTTTTCAGGGAACAATTCTTTTCCTTTAATATCTTTGGCAATACTAGATACTCTCTCCTTTGTCTTTTTAGACATGGAGAGAACTTTCGTTGCTTTTAATATTTCTTTTTTACGTTCCATTGATATTTATTAAGGTATTCATTTATTAAAATGAACACTACAAAGTTAGTTTATTTTTTCTTAAAAACCAAGATACCAATATATTCATTTTCAGGAATATATGGCATTAAAGTTGGATTTTCTTCGTCAGAAATGCCAAAAAATAAATATTCTTTGCGTAATTCAACGTAATTTTTATTGATAAAGTATCTATATGTTTTAATTCGCCTATTAAAATTTTTACAAATATCATCGCAATTCTTTGTGCAATCAACTTCGCATACCTGCTTAAATCATCAGCACTGTCACTTCCTTGAACCCAAATTGCAGAATCCTTATTTTCTTCGAAAAATTTTGGTACAGTATTTAAAACCGTACTGAAAACTATTCTCATGTCTCCATTATTACTGTTAGACCCATCTAAAATATTGCCATCCTCTTCATTGTAATCACCAAATCCTAAATTGTAAACTATTTTATCATTTATTTGACCCACTGGTGTATATTCTATAACCTTAATAATTGATTTTTCTCCCTTACTTTCAAATAAGTATTGGATTTTTCTTGTATCAGATTCTACTAATTCGGTCCTATAAGCGGGTATGTTTTTCAATATCTTATTTAATCTATAATTTAGTTTTTTCTCAAATATTTGCCGTCTAATTAATACATTAAAGTCTATTCTAAATTTTCACATCCACTTCCCTTCCCCACCCCAAAAATATAATTATGATTATTTAAAATGTTCTAAATTAATCTTTGCCCACTTTTTCCTCTATCACCCCCTCAAAATACTCCTTCCCCCTCAATTTTCCTAACAAAACCCCGGAATTTCACCTTAAATTGACAAAATGTGATAAAAAGCGCAAACCATAAGCTTAGTGCCAAACTTTGAGAGGGTTTGAATCTTTACTAATTATTCATTTACCTCTCTATAAATAACCTTCACAATATCTCCAAAGAAATAAACCTCTCCCTCCCGGCTATTCAATTTTGTGCCCTTTTGATATTCAATGATTAATGTATTTTCATCCTGCCATATCACTTCAATATCATTTCTATCAAAATTCCCGGATACAATATTTGATCCTCCTACAGTGAGGTTTCGATGAAAGTTCATCATTAATTGAGAAGTGTTTATACCATTAATGAATTCAACAGATTTATTTTTGCTTGGGGAGAGAATAATTCCTTCTCTATTTTTTGCCTTATGAACATTCATCATAGAAGAGCCAATCCAAGTTCCAATAAATACGAAAATAAGAATAATAAAAAAATTAGATTTCTTAATCATTTAATTTTGTTAATTTTTGCCACGAATGCACGAATCAGTCACACTTGGAGCATTTGTGGCATTTACTATTACATTTTGCCACGAATTCACGAATATTTTTTAGCCACGAATGCACGAATCAATCACCATTCGTGCATTTGTGGCATTTACTATTACTTTTTGCCACGATTTCAAGGATCCCTTTTTGTAACGATTTCACAAATCAATAGCACTTCGTGCATTCGTGGCATTCATTCTTACTTTTTGCCACGAATTCACGAATCTCTCTTTGCCACTATTGCACGAATTAGATGCACTTCGTGCATTCGTGGCTATTTTTTTTATAATACAATGCGTTTATAACTCAATTGTAATTCACCAAAATTCACTATCAAGGCAAGCTTATTATTGGAAACTCTCAAATAATTTATAGCTTGAGCAACAAACTCGTCCGCAATGCCATGAATCCCCTTAACCTCCAATATAATCTTATCCATAATCACAAAATCAGCATAGAATCTATGCGGTAATGTTATTCCCTTGTAATTCACCTCATATTGCTTCTCCCGTTCATAAGGAACGTTCGCTTTTTTAAATTCATACTCAAGTGCGTCTTTGTATACAATTTCAAGAAAGCCGGCTCCAAGATTATTATGAACCTCCATACACAGCCCAATGATTCTATAGCTTTCTTCTTTGTAGATAATATCACTCATCTTTCAGATGTTTTAGTTATTGCAACGAATTCATGAATCTCTTTTGCCACGAATTCACAAATTGCTTTTTGCTACGAATTCACGAATCACTTCTGGCCACGAATGCACGAATCAATCGCCCTTCGTGCATTCGTGGCATTTACAGTGCATTCGTGGCATTTACTGAGTCGCTATTCGTGCATTCGTGGCATTTATTGAGTCGCCATTCGTGCATTCGTGGCATTTATGTTGCATTCGTGGCATTTACTAAGATTCTATTTTGCATACCCCTGAAAAAAACTACTCCACTTCATCTTTATAACCCCAAAAACACCCTCCCAGACTATATTCTTACTGATTTTCGACTCTCCGGCTATACGATCCGTGAAAATAATGGGTATCTCCACAATCTTAAATCCTAGCTTCTGTGCAGCAAATTTCATTTCTATCTGAAAAGCATAGCCAATAAATTTAATTCGATCTAAGTTGATAGTATTCAGTACGCTACGAGAGTAACATTTGAATCCTGAGGTAGGATCTTTAATTCTTAAACCTGTCAATATCCTCACATATAATGAAGCGCCATAGCTAAGCATAATTCTACCTGCCGGCCAATTTTTTAACTCCCCCCCTTTTACATATCTCGATCCTACACTTAAATCCGCCCCACCGGTCTTACAAGCTTCTAAAAGTCGATTCAAATCTTTAGGGTCATGGCTAAAATCAGCATCCATCTCGAAAATATACTCAAAATCTCTCTCCAAGCTCCATTTGAAGCCATCGATATATGCTGTACCTAGACCTAACTTTCCGGCGCGCTTAAGTAAAAACACTCTTTCAGGCTCTTTAGCACTCCATTTCAATACTTCCTCTCCTGTCCCATCCGGTGAAGAATCATCCACTACTAATATGGCATAAGAATCGTCCTGAGCCAATATGCTGGCAATCATTCGAGAGATATTCTCTTTCTCTTTATAGGTGGGAATGATGACTAAATTCTTAACCAAGTGTTGATTCCTTTACAATTTAGCCGTAATAATAAGGAATTGTGCCACAGTTTTCATGTGACACAATCCATTTTTTTTAATTTTATTTCTATGCGAAGGACGAAGGGTCATATTCTCGCATTATATCATTGACTTTTTCGACTATGTCCTCAACACTCGGCTTGGTGAAATAATCCCCGTCCGAACCGTAAGGTGGGCGATGAGAAGATGCAGATAATGTAAATGGTGCTGAATCTAAATACTGATAGGCATTTTGCTTTTCTAGCACTTGCTGCATCATATAAGCAGAACCGCCACCGGGAACATCTTCATCTAAAAATAATACCCTATTGGTCTTTTTTATAGATTCTACAATCCCGGAATTAACATCAAATGGCAAAAGTGTCTGCACATCAATCAATTCCACTGAAATTCCAAAGTTCTTCAATTCTTCAACTGCCTCCTGGGCAATTCGTACACATGAACCGTAAGTCACGAGCGTTAGGTCAGTGCCTTCATGGATTACTTCCACTTCTCCTAATGGAATCGTAAAGTCTTCAATATTATCAGGCAATTTTTCCTTAAGTCTATAGCCATTCAAACATTCAATAACAATTCCAGGATCATTAGACTGTAATAATGTATTGTACATTCCGGCCGCTTGGACCATATTCCTAGGTACACAAATATGAATTCCTCGCATACTATTAACGATCATCCCAAGTGGCGAACCTGCATGCCAAATACCCTCTAATCTATGCCCTCGCGTACGAATTATCGCCGGCGCCATCTGAATACCCCCGCTTCTATATCGAAGCGTAGCTAAATCATCCATTAAAGCGGACATAGCATAGGGTAAATAATCCAAATATTGAATCTCTGCGATTGGTTTCAAGCCTCGTTGTGCCATCCCAATAGCTTGACCCACAATGGTCCATTCTCTGATTCCGGCATCGAAAATCCGCTCTACGCCATATTTTTCCTGCAATCCGGCAAAGCCCTGATTAACATCTCCAATCTGTCCAACATCCTCCCCAAAGGCAAATAACCTGGAATCTTCTTCAAACTTTTTGTCAAAAAAAGTATTCAAAATTTGGTAACCATTCATCACCTCTGAACTTTCACTAAATTTAGCAGGTATGTTCGGCACGTTAAAAATGCTATTCTCTCCTTCGGCATAAAGATGTGAACTGTAATTTTCTTTTCCGGCCTTAATTTCACTAGCTAACCAAGTTGCAAAATCATTATTCTCGATACCAATTTTACGCAATTCGAAGGAAAGCTTTCTTGCATTGGCGATAATCTCTGCATACAAAGGTGTTATCAAGCTTTTCAATTCTGAATGTAGCTGCGCAACACGTCCTTTCGAACCATTTTGTTCGAGGATAGCTTTATAAAAGTCCTTAAGAGTAGTATAAGTATCTTTAGCTTTCTTATAATATCTATCGTAAGATTCTTTTTTTCTTGATTTAACCAAATCTTTGGCCTGCTGATTTATCAAGGTGATTTGCTCACTCGTAGCAATCTCAGCAGTCACCATCCATTCAGCCATTTTAATCAAGCCATCATGTTCACTCTCCCACTTCAATCTTTCCTGAGATTTATACCTTTCATGTGATCCGGAAGTAGAGTGACCTTGAGGTTGCGTCAATTCTTTAATATGAAATACAGCAGGAACTTGTTCTGTTCTAACTTTCGCCAAACCTTCTTCAAACATCTCTACCATCGATGGATAGTCCCAACCTTTAGCCGTATATATATCAATTCCTCTATCATTGCCCTGCCTTTGGAATCCGGCTAAAGCCTTGGAAATACTTCCTTTCGCTGTTTGCAATTCCACAGGAACAGATATACCATAACCATCATCCCACACGCATACAGCTAACGGAACTTGCAATACAGCAGCTGCATTAATAGTCTCCCAGAATACACCTTCTGATGTAGAAGCATCTCCTATTGTACAAACTATTACCTCATCGCCATTTTTGGATAGATTTTCTAAATCTGAAAGCGCTTCAATTACTCTGAACTTTTTCGATGCCAAGGCTAAGCCCAGCGCGCGTGCCATTTGACCGCCTGTACAAGATAGGTCGGCAGAAACATTATATCTATTCGTTAAATCTAAGAATTCATCATTTTTTTCAATAAATGGAGTGGCAAAATGGCTATTCATTTGTCTTCCCTTAGAAAAGGGATCGTTATCGGAATCAGCATAAAGTTGTGCAAATAAATCATCGGGTGTACAAATTTGGAGCGCTAACATAAATGTTTGGTCTCTATAGTATCCGGTTCTAAAATCACCTTTTTTAAATGATCTTGCTAGCGCTACTTGAGGCAATTCTTTGCCATCACCTGTTATTCCAAATTTTGCTTTCCCGGTAAGTACCTCACGTCGAGACATAAGGCTTATTTCTCTACTTAAACAACATATCCAATAATCTCTGATAACTTCCTTTTTAAAATCTGCTTCCTGATCTTGCACATTGTCTACCATCTCGTCTAAAAAGGCATCATCTATCATATCTGTAGGTTTTGGAGTATAAAAAATAATAATATCTTCCTTATTGGTTCTTAACCTATACTATCATTAATAGTTTAAAAAATGAAATTTTTGGAAGATTTTTCGGATAATTTCAACACAAATATACATAAAATATCTTTTTTTTTAACTAAAATTTCGAAAATTGGCTCGAAACTTGTTAATTAGAGCTTGAAAAAGTTAACAACTCATTAACTGCAAATAATTGCAAAAGATATACAATTGTTTGTATATTTGAACCATCAATAATTTAAATCTTGTGAAAATGAAAAAAATATTCTTATTTACTCTGTTCGTATGCTTCACAGCAATTTTAGCAATTGGTCAGACAGGTCCTGTTATGCAATTCGAAACTGATGAAGTAAATTATGGTGAAATCCAACAAAATGCAGAACCTTTAAGGACATGGACTTTTACTAATGTTGGTGACGAGCCACTAGTAATTAAAAATGCAAAAGGATCATGCGGTTGTACTGTGCCATCTTGGCCGAAAGAACCAATAATGCCGGGTGAAACGGGTAAAATCGAAGTAAGATACGACACGAAAAGAGTAGGTGCTATCAACAAAACGATCACGTTGACAACAAATGAGAAATCAGGTGAAGCAAGAAAATTAAAAGTTCTTGGAAAAATAAATCCAATAGCTGTTGAAGAAAACTTACCTGCTAATGAAGGCAGAATGTTTTAAATAAAATAAAATATTATATTATATCAAAGGTTGTTTTCTCGGAAACAACCTTTTTTTATTGCTTAAATTTTTTTACATTTATTGTGACTACTCACGTAGATGCTTTCAAAAGATAAAAATAGTTTATTTTTAGTCAGACGAAGATGCTTTTAGAGGAATACCAATTAAATTTTGGAATGTTGGATAAGATTAATATTGAGATTTGTTCAAATGCA
>CALCSX010000324.1 GCA_937894165.1 uncultured Saprospiraceae bacterium
ATCAACCCACTCTATTCCTTGGCTTCGACTCCGCTCAGCCACCGGAATATCGCTCAAAACTCAAAAACAAATGAAAGGAATAATTCTCGCAGGAGGCTCAGGAACACGCTTATACCCCATCACGAAAGGGATTTCTAAGCAGCTGATGCCCATTTACGACAAACCAATGATCTATTATCCCCTCTCAGTCCTTATGCTGGCTGGAATTAAAGATATTTTGATCATCACCACTCCCGAAGACCAATCTCAGTTCCAACGCCTCCTTGGCAACGGTAACGAACTGGGTTGCAACTTCGAATATGCCGCCCAAGAAGTTCCCAATGGCCTTGCGCAAGCCTTCGTTATCGGAGAGAAGTTCATCGGTGACGATAATGTATGCCTCATTCTGGGAGACAATATCTTCTACGGAGCCGGTTTGACAAGTTTATTGAGAGAATCTATCGAAAATGAGGGCGCCACTGTCTTCGCCTACCCCGTTAACGATCCCGAAAGATATGGTGTTGTCGAATTCGATGAAGAAAAAAATGCCATCAGCATCGAAGAGAAACCAACAGCCCCAAAATCTCAATACGCCGTACCCGGCCTTTATTTCTATGGAAATGATGTAGTAGAAATCGCTAAAAATCTTCAACCCTCGGCACGTGGCGAATACGAAATAACAGACGTCAATAAGATTTATCTTGCCGAAGGTCGTTTGAAAGTAGGCATTATGAATAGAGGTACCGCTTGGTTGGATACCGGAACATTCGATTCTCTCCACGATGCTTCAGAATTTGTACGGGTAATAGAAAAAAGACAAAACTACAAGATAGGTTGCATCGAAGAAATCGCCTACAGGAGAGGTTTTATATCTAAAGAGCAACTATTGCAACTGGCCCAGCCCCTTCTAAAAAGCGGCTATGGGCAGTATTTAGAAAAAATAACGAGGTGGGGATGATATAATTATAGGATTATAATTGTTGGGGCGAAAGATTTTTCGCCCATACTAATTGATGGAGCGAAAGATTTTTTGACGAAATGGTTTGGAATCTTATCAATTGATACTTTATAAAATAGAAATCTGTAGAGACGCAATTTATTGCGTCTCAATTTATTGCGCCTCCTAATAATTATCAAACACTTTATTCGTTATTAGATTGATTCAATTTATCATGTGCGAACAATTTTCCGTTTCAATCCATTTAAGTATTTATGTTTAACTTCCTCAAAAAGAAAAAAGTCACCCTCTCAGAACCCGGCGCTCTTTTGCATACCGACATGCATGCACACTGGCTCCCCGGAATTGATGACGGAGCGAAAACATTAGAGGATAGCCTCCAAATGCTCGAACTTTTTGCACATTTAGGTTATAAAAAAGTTATTGCTACTCCACATATTTATTCAGATTATTATCCTAACACACCGGAAACTATACAAAATGCCTACGATTGGGTAAAAGAAGCAGCTGATCAGAGATTTCCGGATTTACAACTGGGCTTTGCGGCAGAATATTATATGGATGAGCACTTTAACCATTGTTTGCAAAACAAATCCCTTTTAACGCTTTGGAAAAATGAAGTGCTTGTGGAGCAGAGTTTTTTTGTAGAAATACCGGGACTGAAAGAGACATTTTTCGATATGCAAATAAAAGGATATCAACCTATCCTGGCGCACCCTGAGCGATATGTATTCTATCATTCAGATTTAAAAAAAGTGCAAGCTATCAAAGATTCCGGCGTCAAATTGCAAGTTAATTTGCTCAGTTTAGCGGGTAGATACGGTCCCGAAATAGCAAAAGTGGGCGAGACTTTAATTGAAAATGGTTGGATAGATTATATTGGCACCGATGTGCACAGCCCCGCAGCTATGATGATGTTTAAAGACATGAAAGTAAGTGCTAAATGTTACGATAAGCTTCAAGAAATGGCAATAATATAATTTCCTAGCCGAATATTCTACTTCAAGATAATTTTACAAGAAATGAAACGAATTTTAATCACCGGTGGATGCGGATTTATCGGCTCGCATGTAGTCAGAAGATTTGTCAATCACTATCCGGATTATCATATTTACAATTTGGATCTGTTGACTTACGCAGGCAATCTGGAAAATCTCACCGATATTGAGAATAAAGAGAATTATACCTTTATTCAAGCCGATATTGCTGAACTGGAAGTGATTAGAAGTTTATTTGAGAAACATAATTTCACCCATGTCATCCATTTAGCGGCAGAATCCCATGTAGATCGGTCTATAACGGATCCTTTGGTTTTTATTAGAACCAATGTCATGGGTACAGCGACTCTTTTACAAACCGCTAAAGAAAGTTGGAAGGGTGATTTTAAAGACAAACTTTTTTACCATGTTTCTACTGATGAAGTATATGGATCTTTAACAGATGAAGGCTTTTTTACCGAAGAGACACCTTATGACCCACGTAGTCCCTATTCTTCATCGAAAGCTTCTTCAGATCATTTGGTGAGAGCGTGGAATCATACCTATGGCTTGCCGGTTGTTTTGTCCAATTGTTCCAATAATTACGGACCCAACCAATTTCCCGAAAAATTAATCCCTCTTTTCATTCGAAACATCACAGATAATATTCCTCTACCTGTTTATGGTAAGGGAGAAAATGTGAGAGATTGGTTGTATGTGGAGGATCATGCAGATGCCATTGACGCTGTATTTCATAGAGGAATTCATGGTGAGACATATAATATTGGAGGACATAATGAATGGTCCAATCTCAACCTTATTAAATTGGTTTGCCGAAAAATGGACGATAAATTAGGTAGAAATCCCGGGACTTCTGAAGGACTCATTGAGTTTGTAACAGACAGAGCCGGACACGACTTCCGCTACGCCATAGACGCTTCGAAAATACAAAGAGATTTAGGGTGGAAGCCATCCCTTCAGTTCGAAGAAGGCATTGAAAAGACGATCGATTGGTATTTGGAAAACAAGGTTTGGATGGAGAATATCAGATCGGGGAAATATCGAAAGTAAGTTGAAAGTTCTGGGTTGGGTATGTTCTTGGTTTATTTGTAGGATTCTTTAGGCTATGGGCTTCGGATGGGCAGTTCTAAGTTCTGGGTTCTGAGTTCTAGGTTGGGGAAGTTCTTGGCTTCTTAGTGGGATTCTTGAGACTAGGAACTTCGGAAGAGCAGTTCTGGGTTCTGAGTTCTGGGTTCTAGGTTGGGGAAGTTCCAGGTTTTCGTGGTTGAATTCTTGGGATTTAAGCTTCGGGAGAGCAGTTCTAGGTTCTGTGTTCTACGTTCTACGTTGGGGAAAGATCGTGGCATAAGAGTGAAATTCTTGGGAAACTGTACTTTTGTCAAATTGAAGCACTTTATATAATGTATTTAAACTGTAACCAAGCTCGAAGCCAACTCAAAACTCAGAACGAGTGCAAGCGACAGAACTCAGTACGAACATAGCGACAGAACGCCGAAGACAATTGTCTGAACCTTGATTCACTTGATAGCTTTGATTTCATGATTTCTTAATTATTGTGCAATCGAAGTAAAGCAATCCAGAAACTAAAATAATAACCCAAGCCTGAAGCTAACCTATAACGAGCGAAGCGACAGAACTCAGAACGAGCGAAGCGACAGAACGAGCCGAAGGCGACAAATCAGTGAATCTATGTCCATAACCCGATTTGAAGATATTGAAACTTGGCAACTAAGTCGTGAACTTTCACTTTTTGTGTTCAAATTAACTCAAGATGGTGAATTTGAAAAAGATTATAAGTTTAGATCACAAATAAGATCTTCAGCTGGCAGTATAATGGATAATATTGCAGAGGGATTTGGTCGAGGTGGCAATAAAGAACTTATAAATTTTCTAATTATTTCAAGAGGTTCTTGTATGGAAACGAGATCTCAATCATATAGAGCATACGATTTTGGTTATATTGATGAGTCTACTTTAAATAAACTTCTTGACAATACTGATGTGATTTCTTCTAAACTAATGGCTTTCATAAATTATTTAAAGAATTCAGATCGCAAAGGACCACGGTACGAATAAAAAACAATTAAACCTACCCGAAGCCAACCCAGAACTCAGAACACAGAACAGCCGAAGGCGACATGACCCAGAACGGAGAAACAATATCTTTAGCAAGCAATAAAGCTAAACCCAAAGCCAACTCAGAACTCAGAACAGCCGAAGGCGACAGAACCCAGAACCCAGAAATGATCAACTCAATAATCCAAATAGCCCGCTCGGCAGGCGAAATAATTCTAGAAGAATACACCAAAAATGCTGAAGTTGCAGACTGGAAAGCTGACGACTCCCCATTGACATTAGCCGACCAGAAATCTCATAATTATATTGTTGGAGAACTGTCAAAACATTTTCCCGAAATACCCATCCTCTCGGAAGAAGGAAAAGAAATCCCCTGGGAGACACGAAAAACATGGTCCCAATTCTGGTGCGTAGATCCGATGGACGGGACAAAAGAATTTATTAAGAAAACGGGACAATTTACAGTCAATATTGCCCTCATTAAAGATGGAAAAGCCATTTTAGGCGTAATTTTCGTTCCGGTTATGAATTTATTATATTTTGCCGACGAAAACGGTGCCTACACTCAGCTTGAATCCGAACCTGCACGAGCAATTCAAATCCGACAGCCGGATTTAAATCAACCCGACATCGTGGCCAGTAAGGATCATGCAGGTCCCCAAGTAAAGGCTTTGATAGAAGCCATCCCGGGTGCAAGCTTGAAAAGCATGGGCTCTTCACTGAAATTTTGCTTAATCGCTGAAGGCAAAGCAGACTGCTATTTGAGAGATGTTCCTACTTATGAATGGGATACTGCCGCAGCACAAGCAATTGTTGAAGCAGCGGGGGGCTCAATTGTAACTTTAGACGGACAAGCATTAAAATACAACAAGGAAAATATCCTCAACCCGTCTTTGTTGACAGTGGGAGCGAGAGTGGAGCATTGGAGAGAGTTAATTAGTTCTAAGTTCTGAGTTCCGGGTTTGGGAAACTCTTGGGATTGGTGGGGAATTCTTAAGATTTAGTACTTCGGAAGAGAAGTCTAAGTTCTGGGATCTAGAGTGGGGGATGTATTATTCGAATAAAGTTCATGGTGTTTATATTTTTATTTAGATCAACAGCGAAGTGCTAAACAACATAGTGCTAAACAGCGAAGTGATAAACATTCAGGCGTTCTGGGTTCTGGGTTGAGAAAGTAGCATTTAGAATTCTTTAGTTACGGAGTAGATTCTTATTATTATAAAATAAACGAGGTCACTGAGCGTGGTTCCTGAGTGAAGCAGAAGGGGATTCCAAATGCCGGCTAGATTATAATAATAGAGGTCATTGAGCGGAGTCGAAATGAGGTCGTTGAGTCGAAATGAGGTCGTTGAGCGGAATCGAAACGCCGGCTAGAGAATAAGAAAACCCTTCGTTGACCATTATCATCAATCCGCTCTATTCCTAGGCTTCGACTCCGCTCAGGGAGCGGCTCAGCCACCGGAATAGCGCTCTTTGAGCGGTCGAAACGCTCAACACCGAAGGTTCAGAACGCCGAAGGCTCAAAACAGCAAAGCGACAAAACGGTCGTTAGACCTCAAAACAGCGAAGCGATAAATCAAGCGAAGCGACAGAACGCCGAAGGCTCAAAACAGCGAAGCGACAGAACGCTGAAAGCTCAAAAACTCAAATGGACATACTAATCACCTCCCTAGTAATCGTCGGTCTCCTCTATTCTCTAATTAGAGATATAGCCAGACCTCATTACATTTTTTTGGCAGCATTATTATTACTTTTGGTGACAGGAGTGCTCACGCCCTTGGAAGCTTTTTCAGGCTTTTCAAATGAAGCAGTATTCACAGTAGGAGCACTTTTTATAGTCGCCGCAGGCGTTCAAAATTCAAATGCACTTAACTTTCTAAATAGATTTGTTTTCACAGAAAGAGGGTCCACAAAACCTGTATTATTCAAAATGATGAGTATGACAGCCGTCATGTCTGCATTTTTAAATAATACGCCTATTGTCGCAATGCTCATACCTCAAGTGATGACTTGGTGTGAAAAAAGAGGTTTATCAGCTTCGAAATTTCTAATTCCCCTTTCCTATGCAACGATAGTAGGAGGAACGGTTACGCTTATTGGAACTTCGACCAACTTGATCATTTCAGGTTTATTATCTCAGCAAAATCTAGAAGGTCTTGGTTTCTTTGAATTGACATGGGTTGGAATACCGGCCACACTTCTGACTATCCTTTGGTTCGTTTTAAGGGGACACAAAACATTGCCCGATAATAGTGTCAATCTAAACACTCAAGACCAGATAGGCAACAGCAAATTTCAATTCGACCTTATTGTTACTGAAAACTCACCAGTTAATAACCTGAGTATAGAAAAAGCAGGATTGCGAGAGCTGAAACAAGCCTTCTTAATCCATATACGAAGAAAAGGACAATTAATAGGACCGGTAAGTCCGGATATACCCCTTCAGACACACGATGTGCTCAACTTTCAGGGAGATTATGAAAGTATTAAAACACTGGCCAAAACAAAAAAATTAAAACTATCTGTACCTAAACTTACGGATAAAGACGAGCAATTACCACTTTTTGAAGCAGTAGTGGCACACAGTTCAGATATGATTGGCATGACTTTAAAGGAGATTGCATTCCGAGAAAGATTCGGAGCTATTGTAGTGGCTATTCAGCGTAAGAACGAATTGCTGAAGGGAGCTTTAGGTCACACTCCTATCAAGGCAGGCGATTTATTACTGATTGAAGCCCGGGCAGATTTCGAAAAATATATGCATACCCAAGCCAATCATTATTATATGATTCGAAAGAAAAGCAATGGCTTAGAATTATCCAGCGATAAAACAAAAATTGCTATTATTATCACATTGGCTATGGTTATTCTGGCAGCGACAGGAATAATGCCAATGGTCACAGCATCTCTGCTAGCTGCAGTTGCAATGATATTAGTAGGATGTATAGATAAAGAAAGTTTAGTTACTCACATGCAGCTACCCATCCTCTTTGTTATTGCTACTGCAATTGGATTAGGCAAGGCGGTAGAAGTGAGCGGTTTGGCTAACATGGCAGCAGAAGCTGTTATGAATATATCGGGAGACTTCCATCCTATAATGCTAATTATTTTTCTTTATCTGGTTACTAATCTCTTCACTGAAATAATAACCAACAATGCAGCTGCCGTTTTAATGCTCCCAATAGCTATTTTTGTCGCAGAAATGGCAGGAATACCCTATCATGCAGCTGCTGTAACTGTTGCAATAGCAGCTTCGGCCAGCTTTTTGACTCCGATAGGTTATCAAACCAATTTGATGGTGATGGCTGTCGGCGGGTATCGGTTTACTGATTACTTGAAAGCAGGATTTCCGGTGACCATCATTTTGCTAATTACAACGGTGGTGGTTGTGTATTGGAGGTACCTTCTTTAAGTTTAGAGGGTTTAGAGAGTTTAGAGGGTTTAGATGAATGTTCCACTAAACAACGAAGTGCTAAACAACAGAGTGCTAAACAGTGAAACGATAAACTGCTATAGGTTTAGAGGGTTTAGAGAGTTTAGAGGGTTTAGATTTAATTTCCAAAATGCTGTTTGTTATCAAAAATGAAATTATAATCAGCGATTACTAATAATAAACGAGGTCGTTGAGCGTGGTCATTGAGCGAAGCCTAAATGAGTCGAAACGCCGGCTATAGAATAATCCACTAAACAACAAAGTGCTAAACAACAAAGTGCTAAACAACAGAGTGCTAAACAGTGAAACGATAAACTGCTATAGGTTTAG
>CALCSX010000325.1 GCA_937894165.1 uncultured Saprospiraceae bacterium
AACAATAATATATCCACTGCCCAAGGGAATATTAGCCTCATTTAAATCTACATAGGGATCATCTTTAAAATCCAATGGCGCATAGGCTTTTTGATATAATTGCTTGCCCGCCAAATCGTAGATCTCCAGACTATTATCTTCCAGATCAAAAACCTCAAACTTAAAATTCAACCGACCATCTTCACCACAACAAGGGTTCGGAAACAGTCCCGTAAACTTAAACTCTCCTGTTACATAATTGCCATATTCAGTTAAAATTTGTTTCAAAGCATCCCTCAAATCTAATCTCCCTCCGGTAACTGTTCTGTCTTTAAAATCTTCTAAAGGAACTGTGGTGCTAAGTATATATTCTCTCATTTTCAATACACCCGCTGCTCTATTGTCTTTCATGTATTGAGCAAATTCGACAAAAGGCATAGAGGCCAATAGAGCAACAGCACCGGAAACCAGAGGTGTTGCACTTGATGTCCCTCCGAATATACCATATTGATCTTGAGTAGGGCTGTTGGAAGAAATATTCCAAAGACGTTCACCGGGTGCTGCTAAATCCACATGTACTTTATTATATCCACTGGGATCTAAACCAAGATTATCATATTCACCGCAAGTAGTTACTACAATAAGGTAGGGACTAGTACATAGTGAAGGAATATCTCCGGTCACTGACACATCAGCATTAGTATTTGAAGTCGCACCAATATTCAAAATGCCCTCTTCCCCCAAAATATCATATAAATCACACCACATTTGATAATCAATACTATCTTCCGGAAATCTATTTGCCAAACCAAAAGAAGCGTTGGATGTCACTATGTAAGCACCTTTTTCTCCATCTGTATCATTATACAATTTACGCATTGTATAAACATAATTATAAGCAGAGATCGCTTCACTCGCATCGCCTACTCCTGATACCATCAAAATTTTAACATCCCAATTCACTCCGGTTACACCTATTTGATTATTCCCTTTCGCTCCTATGATACCTGACACCGAAGTGCCATGTCTATCATGTGGTAAATTACCCGTTTTTGCTACATTATTCCACCCGGAATAGTCATCTATATAGCCATTGCTATCATCGTCGATCCCATTTCCCGGGATCTCATTTCGGTTATAAAATCTATTTGGCTCCAAATCCTCGTGATCAGGCTTAAACCCGAAGTCAAGCACCGCTACAACAATAGTATCACCCAAAGCTGTAACACCCCCTGTCGTAAATCGCCATACATCCGGTGCTCCAATGGTTTCTAAGTAATACTGATCAGCATAGTCTATATCGTTGGGTCTTGTACTTCTAGGTTCAACAATATAATTCTTCTGAACTTTATTAATAATCCCTTGATCCTTGAATTTTTGACCCCATTCATCCTCACTCTCTCCATCAGGAATTTCTATTAAATATATCATCAGCCGCCCAAATAGCTCTTCTACAATTCTTATATCATTTCTGTCCGCATAGGTGCTTTCAAAAATTTGCTTTTGCTGCTCATCGGAAAAACTTACAATTAATTCACCTTCAATATACTCCGGCACTTCATTTGGTACAGGTATCAATTGTTGTGCGAATACACCTGTAACACTTAATAAAATAATACAAATCACTTTAAAGATTGGAGTCATCGGGTACGGTTTTAAAGTAGAGAAATTTTTTATAAAAGATAAGTTTCCAATATCATTCAAAGTTACATTATATTTATTTGAAATTTATAAATCTAGTACACCTTTGAGAAAATCGGAAATCACTTTCAACCAATTTTTACTACTAGTAAACTTAATAATTTGTTAATTATTGTGAACGCAGCAGTCCTCTTATATAATCCGCAACCTTTAACATCCTGCTACCATACCAACTGAACATACTCCCGTCTACTAATTCTACCTCCCATTGCGGGAGCTCAGACTGAAGCAATGCTTTATCTTTTTCGCCAAAAGGGTATGGCTCTGAGGAAAGCAATATTTTACCCCCGGGATGCTCTTTGAGGATTTCAAGGTTGATCTGAGGATATCTTTTATGATCTGAAAACAAATTATGATAGCCCGATTTACTCAAAATATCATGAATAAATGTATCCCCTCCTATCGTCATCCATGGATCCTTCCAGATAAAATAGACCACATCTTTTGGCTTCCGCTCGGCTTTCAAATCCTGGAATCCATTTTCTATCTCTTCACACATTTTTTTACCGGCTTGCTCCACACCCAATATTTGTGAGAGATCCTTGATGAGGAGAATTCCATCTTCAAAGTTCTTGACATCAGAAATATACACCGGAAAATCTAACATGAGCTCTTCCACCTGCTCTTTTACATTCTCTTCCTTATTGACAAGAATTAAATCAGGTTTTAAGTCACGAATAATTTCTATTCTAAGATTCTTTGTTCCTCCGATAACAGTACAATTTTTCCTCAACTCATCTGGATAAATACAGAATTTTGTGCATCCTACTAGAACTTCAGGAGAGGTCAATTCATAAACCAACTCAGAGATAGATGGAACACAAGAAACCACTCTGGCAGGGAATTTTTCCAAATTCAATTTTCTGCCTGTTTGATCCAAAATTTCCATCTTAGCCGAATTTTAATCCATCATATAGGCAGATTTGAATAATCTGTCCCAGTTGATGCCATTTCTCATGTTTCCATATTTGGTTGAGAAAAATATAAACAAGGGCTTTCCTACAATGTTTTCTTCAGGCGTATATCCCCACATTCGAGCATCTTCAGAACTGTGACGATTATCTCCCATCATCCAATAATAATTTTGTCTGAAGGTGTATTCTGTTGCTAATTCGTCATTAATATAAAAATCCGCTCCTCTTTTCTCAACTTTATTGCCCTCATACACAGAAATTACCCTTCGGAAAAATTTCATAGTGTAGTCGGTTACTTTGATCTTATCCCCAGCTGCGGGTATATAAATGGGACCATAATTATCTATTGTCCATTCAGAATTTATTGCCGGGTCGTGGGGAAATAAATATTCCGGAGCCGGTGATTGTATAAACGGCTGAACTTCCACATCACTTCCCCATGATTTAATTCTTTCAACCTGCGAACTATTTAAAGCATAGATTGGAATTGATTCAATATAAAAAACCTCTTGAATATTCACTCCTAAATCCTCCAATCGGCTTGGGTAAATAGGGGTGGTAGCCGATGAAACGGAATACTTAAATTGCATATAAGGAGGATTCTCAATAGGCTCGCCATTTATATATACTTGTCTATTTCGTATTTGCAAGGAATCTCCGGGCATACCAATGGCACGTTTTATATAATGATCCGATTTATCCATTGGTCGGGTTGTGACAGGCAATCTTTTGTCATAATTAGCATTTTGAAGTCTTTGGCTTCTTCTCACATCGTGCACCGTATAAGTTCTCCCGGGTTCAGCATTAACATACACACTGTCGCCTTCAGGGTAATTGAATACTACCGGATCAAATCTCTCGACATCATTAAATTTGAAAAACCTTTTATAGGGCAATCGAGGATTAGTTAAATATGACTCTCTGTCAATACCAGGAATTCTATTATGTAATAATGGAACTTGAAGCACAGTCTGAGGTGTTCGGATACCATAATTTACCTTACTGACAAACAAATAATCTCCTACCAATAATGATCCTTCCATTGAACCCGTCGGAATCACATAAGCTTCTATAAGAAACATCCTTATAAAAGCTGCCGCAAAAACTGCAAAAACAATCGACTCTACCCACTCTCTGATCACATTCTTTCTAAATGGATCGTTGGCTGTCAGTTTTTTATATTCATAATCATTTTTGGTAGCTAAAGCTGCTTGCAACTTTGACTTATATTCTTTCTCCTTGACTAAAATAGGACCTTCATATTTGTCCTGTTCATTTCGGGCAACGATAAAAAACATCAAAGGTGCATAAATTACAGAGAGGGCTGCATGCCAGAATTTATCCTTCCCAAAGGATCTGGAGAGGTCTACTGCCATCCCGCAAAAAATAAAGATATTGACTATTGGGAATAACAACCACACTGCAAAAGCAGGCTTGCGACCTATTAATTTTGCCCATTCAACGAAATTTACGCCCGGGATTAAGCCCTTTACTGCAGAGATTCCAGCTTTGGGAAACAACAAATATAAACTGATGCTAAGAAATATATAAAAAACTATAATATAAATTAAAATGCTCACTTGATCTCTTTTAGTTATTTAAAACCTTGCAAATATACACCACAATTCCGAATATTCGATTAGCCATAGATAACAATCACATATTACATGAAGTCATTTACTAGGCTTGATTTTTTAAAAGTGCTATTTGTCAGTTTTTTAAGGGAATTTATCCACAAATCATATTTAATTAAAGGCGTAAAGGTTGGTATGAACCTTTGAAAGAAACGGCAAATTAAAATCGATATTTTATGACCTTAAGTTTGGAACGGTAATACATTAACATATGAATATACAATAGTTACAGAAACTGAAACCCTCGAGTGGAAGGATATCGCCACAAAGCAATAGCAACTATATTGATTAATTGAAAAATGAGGCCTGGATTTAATTCAAGCCTCATTTTTTTACCATCGCATCAAACTTGCTCCCCAGGTAAATCCACTACCGAAAGCAGCCAGACAGACCAAATCTCCTTTCTTTATTTTACCGCTGTGATAAGCTTCGGATAAGGCAATAGGAATACTGGCAGCAGTTGTATTGCCATATTTTTGGATATTGTTGAAAACTTGATCGTCCCTCAGCTTTAACTTCTTTTGGACAAACTGGGCTATTCTCAGATTTGCCTGATGAGGAATCAACATAGTTAGATCCTCCGTTTTCAAATTATTCATATCCAGAACTTCAAGGATCACTTCCGGGAATTTTTGCACCGCATATTTAAATACAAAAGGACCATTCATTTGTGGATAATAGTCCTCTTCCTCCCACATTTTTTGTGTGAGGAAAATCCCTCCATATTTCGTATCAGGGTAGCCATATTTCGCGGGATCATCATGATAACCACCGTGGCAACCCGGATTAATAAATGCCAATTCCTCAGCATGTGTTCCGTCAGAGTGGAGTTTGGAACTTAGTATTCCTCGTCCTTCCTCCTCAGTGGGTTGAACCAATACTGCACCCGCACCATCTCCAAAAATGACAGAAACATTTCGACCTCTCGTCGTAAGGTCTAATCCCATGGAATGCATTTCTGAACCTACAACCAATATATTTTTATACATCCCTGAACGAATAAACTGATCGGCAACCGTCAAAGCATACACGAATCCTGAACATTGATTCCGGACATCTAAAGCTCCTATTTCTGTATTGGTAATTCCTAATTCTCTTTGTAACAGAACACCACAGCCGGGGAAAAAATAATCCGGACTTAAGGTAGCAAAAATTATAAAATCTACCTCTTCCTTGTCGACTCCCGCATCTTGTAGAGCTAAGATTGATGCGCGGGCAGCCATTGTAGTGGTAGTTTCTTGATGCTTCTGTCCGTAATGTCTTTCCTCAATTCCTGTCCTTTCTACTATCCACTCATTAGTAGTATCCATGAATTCTTCTAGATCCTTGTTCCTTATCGTAGTTTCCGGTACGTAATGACCTATCCCGGCTATAACTGTCTTTGCCATAGTATTATTTTGAAAACTATTTTAATACACTCAGACCCAAATTAAGAATAAAATTTCTTAAATCCCAAATTTTAGAAAATTCTCTACATTTATACACCCAAACCTGAAAGCGGACTTGTAAGAACATCTTTACTTAGAACTTCAAACAGTGATTTAGACCAAAAATAATTGCTAAAATTAAATATTGCCTAAGTTTTCTGTTGTTTCTTCTTCGCTGCGGGGAAAAGTACATTATTAAGAATTAGTCTGTACCCCGGAGAATTTGGATGTAAACTCAGGTCAGTTTCGGGATCTCCAACCCTATGCGCATAGTCCTCCGGATCATGTCCTCCAAAAAAGGTAAATTGCCCTTTCCCTATAGTTCCATGCAAATACCGCACTTCATCCTGACTCTTATTATCTCCAAGTACGATGGCACTGCTTTTTACCGTACTTTTTCTGAATGCTGTAGTCTGCCCCATAAATCCTTTGATCGTTCGTGTATGATTTTGGGTTAGCATAGTAGGAATGGGATCCCATTTTGCGGAAAAATCGAAAAGAGTAAAGTAATCATTTTGAGGGGTCACCTTTCGATCATTATTATCAATGGTAGAATATTCATATTCCATAGGGTTTCTAGATAAGACAAAATTATTGAAGGCAAAAGTCCTATGGAAATGTAATTTTTCTTGCGCCTTAGGATCTATGGGATCACCGTCGAACATAACATCACAAATATCAACCCCCTGAGCAGATAAGGCTATATCGTAAGTATCGGTTGCAGAACACATAGCAAACATGAATCCTCCGGCTGCTACAAACTCTCTTATCCTCTCCACTACAGCCGATTTAAGATGTGAAACTTTATCAAAACCTAAGTCCGTGGCAAGATTTTCCATAGTCTCTTGACTTTCTTTATACCATGCGTGATTTCTATATGCGCCGTAAAATTTTCCGTATTGCCCGGTGAAGTCTTCATGATGCAAATGCAACCAATCATACATGGTCAATTTGTCATCGAGAACCTCCCTATCATAAATTACATCATATGGTATTTCGGCATAAGTTAACACCAAGGTCACGGCATCATCCCAAGGCTGCAATCGCTCTCCTTGCAGACCTGTCTCAGGTGTGTATACTGCAATTCTCGGTGCTTTTTCCAACTTTATAGCTTCTTGATTAACTTCAGCATCATTGATTTCATTCAATATTCCGTTAAATTCAGCATCCGAAATAACCCTAAAGCTTACATCTC